>NZ_QPEL01000007.1:0-1085 GCF_008368965.1 Bacillus sp. AY2-1
CGTCTGCCAATACCGCCATATGGTGCACAGAGAGGCGGCGGCAACCCGGGTGGTCACCCACCGCAGGATTTTAAGTCCTGTGCGTCTGCCTGTTCCGCCACCCCGGCATGTCATATTGAAAATTGGAGCGGAAGACGGGATTCGAACCCGCGACCCCAACCTTGGCAAGGTTGTATTCTACCACTGAACTACTTCCGCAAGACATGTTTGAGATAGTTTTATTAAAAGTGCGGGTGAAGGGAGTCGAACCCCCACGCCAAAGGCGCTAGGCTATAGCCTATCGAATTCTTACTTAATTATATGTAAGTATCAATTAAATTATTTGTAATTTAAAAAATAAAAATGGGGCGACTGATGGGAATCGAACCCACGAATGCCGGAGCCACAATCCGGTGCGTTAACCACTTCGCCACAACCGCCATGTTGTGTAAATATATTTGGCAGGGGCAGTAGGAATCGAACCCACACTGGAGGTTTTGGAGACCTCAGTTCTACCTTTAAACTATGCCCCTATGTAAATGGTGGAGGGGGGCAGATTCGAACTGCCGAACCCGAAGGAGCGGATTTACAGTCCGCCGCGTTTAGCCACTTCGCTACCCCTCCGAAACTTACATGGTGCCGGCTAGAGGACTTGAACCCCCAACCTACTGATTACAAGTCAGTTGCTCTACCAATTGAGCTAAGCCGGCGTATTTTATTAAAATAAATGGTGGCTCGGGACGGAATCGAACCGCCGACACGAGGATTTTCAGTCCTCTGCTCTACCGACTGAGCTACCGAGCCTTATTAAAATGGCGGTCCCGACCGGGGGCGAACCGGCGATCTCCGGCCAGGCAGGCATGATAAACACTAAACCAACCGACAGGCTAGACCACAAAAAAAAAGACTCCCATGAAATGAAAACGGGGTGCAGAGACTAGAACACGCCGACCACCCAACCTTCAGATGACAAGATCAACAGCCCGACGCAATGGATAGCCACGTGGCGGACCCCTCCGAAATATATGGTGGAGGATGACGGGAGCGAACCGCCGACCCCCTGCTTGTAAGGCAGGTGCTCACCCAGCTGAGCTAATCCTCCATTT
>NZ_QPEL01000070.1:0-73086 GCF_008368965.1 Bacillus sp. AY2-1
GTTTTCCTCAAAATATAGAATTATTTATCTTACACCTAAAACATTAAAAATGGCTCTATATTTTTCAAAAGCACATAGATTAAACACACTTCTAAAAAATCAGAATCCCATAAAAATATATACTCACCATCGTTAGATTAGGAAAAAATTATAACACAAATTTTTGAGAATTATAAGCTACTTTCCCACTATATATACTATATTAATATAATATTACTTTAGTACTATCTGGCTGACGTGTTAAATAAAATTCATTATTCTTTTTATAAATCTCAATACCTTTTGTAAGTATCTTTACGTTATTTATAAAAATAGTTGAATCATTTACCCAAATATTTTCAACCAATTGCAATCCTTGATAAAAGAAATCATTTTCTATCATCATATGAAGTACATGTTTCGCTAATATTTCCGTTTTAAAACTATGTAAATCTATAAGGGTCTCCATCTATTCTAACCTCTTCCATTTATCTCTATTAATTTTCTCCGCAGCACATACATTATATGTAAAAATTACAATTGTTTCACCGAAATACTAATGCGCCTCTACGAAATAGATAGGAGATGGCTGAAAGAGAATTCCCTCAATATGCTCTATATTCATATAAATTTCAAATAATAAACAGTGAGTGGCGATGAAAAAACACTGATTATTAGCTGAATCAATCGAGCGTTTATAGACACCGCAATACAAATGCGTGTAAACGAAAATATAAAATCGCACCTTTTATATACGTAAAAGACGCGATTCTCTGTGTCATAAACAATAAAAAGACGCCCCTTTAGGAGCGTCTTCCACTATTACGCTTGTTGTTGCGCGCTATATAATTCTTCAAGTGGCTTCATGATAATTTTGTTAACGTCACCGATTACAACGTTTAGGCGTTGCTCAGTTTCCATTAATTTTGTAATTTTAGCATCTTGTTGAATGCGAGCTACAACTTCTTGTGCTTGTTGGTTGTCTTCTTCAGTGATTTCTTGGCCTTGCATCATTTTTTGTTGTAGGCTAAGTTGCATTGTACGGAACTCATCAAATAAGTTCTTTGAAGCCGCATCGGCTTGAACTGCTGCGTAGCTCTCTTTTAAAGTTTTGAAGTCTTCGTTTTCAGCGATTGCTTTTTGTAATTCATATGCAACATCATGAATGTTCTTTGTCATTTTATTTTTCCTCCTTTAGAAGGCTAGCGCTTTTCACTCGCACTGCCTTTTCAGTGCATTTACATACGCACCTCTTCTTACCATATCAAACTATGCAAGAGATGTGAAGAAATTTCACTTTTATTTCTATGTACTCACCTTATTATCTAAGAAACAATAGTAACAATCCTTGTACGAGTCCGATTATTCCACCTAATAATGCTCCTAAATACGTAATCATTTTCAATTCATTTTTCGTAATAGACAGAACTAAGTCTTCTAATCTTTCTGTTGAGAATGTAGACACTTCTTGCTGGACAATTTCCGCAAGATGTAGATTGTTTAGTATACTCTCTACGTTTTCTGTTCCCCACTTCAAGCCTTTCGTTACTGTGCTTGGAACCACTTTTTCAATAATTGTTTCTCGAACTGGCTCACATACTTGCTGAACAGATTGATTTAAAAACTTACTCACTGTTTCCTCTACTTTAACTGCTGACAACACGGAGCTTACAATCATTTCTTTCTCTACAAACGATTCTAATTCTTTTACATCTCTTCCTTTTAACTTTTCCCACTCTTTTTGCAGTACGTCAGTTAAAAGCTGCTTTGTACCATCTTGCCCTAAAAACTTAATAACTTCTGGCTGCACACGATCCACTACACTTACATTTCCTAAAAACATTCCGACTAAGTTAAGTAGCGTTCCGCGAGAAGCAAAGAAATCATCAATCATTTTTGAAAGACGGCCTTTCCCTTCTTCACTTTCAAAAAAGCTAATTCCTCGCTCTAAAATAAACGCCGAGACATTCGGAATCGCATTCTCTACTTTTTCATTTACAGAATGAGGTAAAGCCTGTTCCCATGTATATGTATAATACTCAGCTAAAAATGCCTGTATTTTTTCTGTAATCACATGTTCAATTTTTTGAGTCACTTCTTCTTCTACATGCGCTACATTCCATTTTTCTAACATATGTCGCAGTGATTGTTCATTCTTAATTACTTTATCCACTTCCACTTGCGCCCAGTGGATTAAACCTTTTTGAAACTCTTCATTTGTTAGCTTTTTTCCGATTCCTTCCGGTGTTAACAAATTTTCTACGACCATTTTCCCTAATTGAACAGCAAGTTCATCACGACGTTTCGGAATTAATCCTGGTGTAAATGGAACTTGAAACTTTCCGATATAAATAGGGCGATGAGGACGAAATAACATTTTTATCGCTAAATGATTCGTGTATCCCCCAATAATTGCTCCGAGTCCTGTCGTCGTTAACATATTTAACCATATATTCATTACAATCAACCTTTCACTTCTCCAAAACTATAGCATATCATCATACGGACAAAAGTATAATGGTATAAAAACGTATTTGCAATATATAGCTTCGCCTATTATGCAAATAGTAGTAAAGGAGTGATTTCGTTGGTTCTCGGTCTTTTAGCTTCTAAACTTCATTATGAGCAAACATATTACACCGAAATCGCTAAACGCGCTCGGCTTTATCATAATGTCGTTGCCCAGTTTACGCCATTTTGTATTGATCCTAAAACAGACCTTGTTTCTGGTCTTATTTACGATACAGATACAGGAAAATGGAAAGAGCAAACATTCCCTATTCCTTCTTATATATATGATCGTTATTCTTTTCACGAGGAAACAGACTTTGAAAAAGCAAAATCAATTATTCACTCTTTGCACAATCGTCCTTCCACTACCTTTTTAAATAACACACTTATTGACTTAAGCGAACTACATGATTTATTTCTCACGAATAAAAAATTATCTCCTTATATACCAAAATTTGAAATAGCAACGATACAAAACATTTTCAAACTGTTGTTAAAAACTAAAGATATTATTATACGCCCCACTAATATACATTCTAAGGATAACTTATATCGAATTGCTTACAAAAATAAAACGTTTCATATCGATACAGTAAATGAAAAATACCATACTTCTATTACAATCAAACGGACAGACGAATTTATATCTTGGTGTAAATCTAACATACGTTCATCCCGTTACATAGCGCACACTATGCTACAACCACCAAATCAATTAACATATCCACTCCACATTCGAACCATTTTGCAAAAAAACAAAGAACAAACTTGGAATGTTATCGGTCAATTTATACAAAAAAGCTCATTTCCTAATCAGCTTTTACCCTCAACAACGGACGATGATTCATTACATTCATTTTCAAAAATTAAATACGTACTATCTAGTACGGGTGTGCAACTATTGCAAGATGCTTTACACGACATTGTAAATGAAGTATTCCAAACACTAGATCAGTCTTATTCTTCGTTATTTGAACTAGAACTTTCCACCATTATGGATCAAAAAGGCGCAATTTGGCTTATGTATGTCAACACGATTCCCCCTTACGAACAATACATTCGTCATAGTGATTCATTAGCTGAAAAGATATTTCACGGACCACTTAAATTCAGTCGCTTTACACCATAATGAAAGGAGGTAAACCTATTTTGAAAGAACATATATATACATTAAACATTTCAGATGAACATCCAAATAGTATTACTTTACCTTACGTTTTTTCTATTACGCCACCTATTACATCCCTCTCCTTCGGTATACGTCACATTGCAAGTGAAGAGGTGAAAATTCATTATTCCTTTACTCGCGAAATTATTATCGGAAAACATATTGCTGAAAAACTTTTACTACCTCAATCAACCACTATTCATGCATTCACACAAAACCAAACAATTATTTTCGGACCATTAATCGGCATTTTCACAACTGGCTTTAACGATGATTCTTCTATCCCTTTAGGAAATCGTTCAATTGCCCTCAGTGAGTTGTTAACACCACCATTCTCATTACGACCGTTCGTATTCGTCTTTGGCGTTCAACATATAAACTGGGAAGAAGAAACGATTGAAGGATATTTCTTTCAAGAGAAACAATGGATAAAGAAAAAGGTTCCTTTACCAAATGTCATTTACGATCGATTACCAAATCGACAAGCAGAAAATTACAAACCAATCGTCAGAGCAAAAAGAAAGTTAGAACAAGACTACTCCATTCCATGGTTTAATCCAGGTTTTTTCAATAAATGGGAAGTTCATCAACTTCTTATGAAAGACGAATCAATTAGACCCTTATTACCAAACACAGAAGCATTTCAGCATTTTGAACAAGTAGAACGGTTTCTTGGCACGTATAAATCAGTGTACATGAAACCAATACACGGGAGCTTTGGTAGAAATATTCATCAAATATTTTATTCTCAAACAGAGAATTGCTACTACTGTCGTTATCGCGAAAATGAAGAAAATAAACTGAGAAAGTATCAATCATTAGAAACTCTTCTAAACCACGTATTAAAGGGACATGATTTAAAAAAGTTTATCGTACAGCAAGGTATTTCGTTACTTCGCTTCGATGGGCAACCTGTTGATTTCCGCATTCATACAAATAAAAATCATTTCGGTAATTGGATAGTTAGTGCAATCGTCGCCAAAATCGCCGGCAAAGGCAGTTTAACAACGCACGTAAATAGCGGCGGTGATACAAAATTGCTACAAGAGCTTTTTCCAGATTCAACGAAACAAGTTCAAATTGAAAACAAATTAAAACATACTGCCTTACAAATAAGTTACGCGCTCGATGAACAAGTAACCGGAAATATTGGAGAAATCGGTTTTGATATCGGTTTAGACACAAAGGAAAATCCGTGGCTCTTTGAAGCCAACTCTAAACCTGGGCGAACTGTATTCCAAGATGAAAAATTAAAAGAGCAAAGTGAAATGACGCGCCAGTTATTTTACGAATATGCCGTCTACTTAACTGAACATTCTTTACGTGATACAAAAGAAAAAATGTCTCAAATAAAATCAGGGGCTTCATCAAATACCGAACATATCCCTTCCCCTATGATTCACTCACAAATACAAAAACAAAAACTTCCACCTAGATAATAAGGTGGAAGTTTTCTATTTACACAAGTTTTACTACAACCTCTGTTTCCACGTTACATACTCCGCAATAAAAAATATGATTGCAATATTCATTTGAATTATTATGCGTTAAACCATCTACTGCATTTAATAATTCTTGATCCATATAGGCACTATAATCGTCTATGTAATCTACAGACTTCCCATAATCTTGGAGTATACTTTGGCAATTTTGACAAGAATATGTTTGTGATTCTAATGCGTTGCAAAGCGGGCAAATCCCCATCATGATTCCTCCATACGTTATCGTTTAAAGCCTCTCTTTTTTAGATTGAAGAGAGCACCTACCCATGCATAGGAGCGGTCACTCCATCCCTACTTAAAAATAGAACTATGAAGTTGCTACCGATTTCATTTCAATAAATCATAAATAAGAAGCTAATGATTAGCCTACAAGTAGCAGGCTACAATGAGAAAATTATATTTAATATCCTCCTTAGTTTGGCCTGTTTTCTTAAAAATACAACGATTACTCTTATTTCATAATTTACGAAATCAATAAGTTTTTTTGACAAAATTTACAAATTATTATTTTGTATATCTTTCTAGGTAACATCCATACTATGAGTACAAACTTAATTACCGATGGATTAGCGCCAACCGGGGCGATAATCTGGTTCAACTCCAGCTAGTCCAACCAAAAAAACTTTTATAACTCTAAGGAGGATATATTCCTATGGCAAACCAAAATTCTTCAAATCAATTAGTAGTACCAGGTGCAACAGCTGCAATCGATCAAATGAAGTACGAAATCGCTCAAGAATTTGGTGTACAATTAGGAGCAGATTCTACGGCTCGTGCTAACGGTTCAGTTGGTGGAGAAATTACAAAACGTCTAGTTGCAATGGCTGAGCAAAGCCTTGGCGGATTCCACAAATAAATATATATGGCAAAAAGGTCTCAAGGCATATGCCTTGAGACCTTAATTAATTTAACATTTGTAAAAACTTCTTCGTACGTTCTTCTTTTGGATTTGTAAATACATCTTCTGGTGTACCTTGTTCAACAACGACACCGCCATCCATGAAAATAACACGGTTCGCAATTTGATGTGCAAAACGCATTTCGTGCGTTACAATGACCATCGTCATACCTTCTTTAGCAAGTTCTTTCATTACTTTCAGAACTTCTTGAACAAGTTCAGGATCAAGTGCTGACGTCGGCTCATCAAATAGTAACACTTCCGGCTCCATCACAAGCGCGCGCGCAATTCCAACACGCTGTTGTTGTCCGCCTGATAATTGAAATGGATATAAATCCACTTTATCTGCTAAACCAACTTTTTCAAGGAAGTAGTTTGCTTTTTTCTTCGCTTCTTCTTTCCCTACTTTTTTCACTGTAATGAGTCCTTCCATTACGTTTTGAAGTGCTGTCAAATGAGGGAATAAGTTATGGTGCTGGAATACCATACCTGTTTGCGTACGAAGATTTACAATATCTTTCTTCGATACTTTTTGAGCAAAATTAAGCTCTTTATTGCCGATGCGAATGCTACCGGCGTTTGGTGTTTCTAGTACGTTAAGACAACGTAAGAATGTCGTTTTACCAGATCCAGACGGTCCAATAATAACAACAACCTCGCCTTTCTCAACTGTTAAATCTATATGCTTTAGTACGGTATTATCTCCGAAACTTTTTTGTAAGTGCTGAATTGAAATCATAAAAACAAAAACTCCTTTTGTAAAAGGATTATTTTAATGTGTAGCGTTCTGAACGCTTCTCTAACATCTGTTGTACGATTGATAATAAGAAACAAATAACCCAATAAATAAGACCTGCTTCAAAATAAACAATTAAAAACTCGTAGTTCATCGCCGCAATCTCCTGCGCTTTTCGGAACATTTCTGTTACTAAAATTAATGATGCTAATGAAGTATCCTTCACTAAGCTAATAAATGTATTCGAAAGCGGTGGAATTGATACGCGCGTTGCTTGTGGTAAAATAACACGTTTTAATGCTTGTGGATATGTCATCCCAATTGTGTAAGCTGCTTCCCACTGCCCTTTCGGAATGGAAAGGATAGAAGCACGAATAATTTCAGATGCATATGCACCGACATTTAATGAAAATCCAACAACTGCTGCTGTATATGGCTCAACTTCAATATTAAGAGTTGGAAGACCATAGAAAATAATAAATAACTGTACAAGAAGTGGCGTTCCGCGAATGATAGATACATAGATACGAGCAATCCATTGTAAAATACGACTACCAGAAATACGTGCGAGCGCTGTTAACGTTGCCAGTATAATCCCGATAATAAATGTAATAAGCGTTAATGGAATTGTCGTAAAAACAGCTTCCTTCAGCATAGGCATGAAGGAAGACTGCATAATATCTATCCAAGTAGACAATCGATCTGAAACCAATGCACTACTTAGATACATTTTCACCGAACCATTTTTTCGTTATTTTGTCATACGTACCGTCTTTTTTCATATCTTCTAACGCTTTATCTACTTCTTGTACAAGCTTAGTGCTACCTTTACGGAATAAGAATCCACTTTCTGAAGCTTCTTTTTCAGTATCTACAATTTTAATTTTCGCATCTTTTTTCGTTTCTAAGTAGTTTAGTACTGATAACTTATCATTGATTGTGAAGTCAACGCGTCCTGAAGCTAATAATTCTGCTGCTTGGCTAAATCCTTCTACACCAATAATTTCCGCACCATTTTTCTTAGCGATATCTGCATAGTTACTCGTTAAAGATTGTGCTCCTTTTAGTCCTTTTACATCAGCAAATGTAGCAGGCTTATCTTTATCTTTTGCAATAACTAATGCCGCTGAAGATGAAACGTATGGCTTAGAGAAATCGTATTTCTTTTGACGATCTTCACGAATACCAACTTCGTTTGCAACCATATCGAAACGTTTTGCATCTAGGCCAGCCAGTAAGCTATCCCATTGTGTTTCTTTAAATACAGGTTTTACACCTAAACGTTTTGCAACTTCTTCTGCTAATTCAACATCAAATCCAGTTAATTTATTGCTTGAATCGTGGAACGTAAATGGTGGGTATGTACCTTCTGTACCAATTACAAGTTCACCGCTTTGTTTAATCTTTTGTAACGCGTCTTGACTAGCTGTATCTTTTTTCTCTTCTTTACCGCAGCCGGCTACAATCCCGATCGCTAATGTAGTTACTGCAAGCACTGAAAATAATTTCTTCATGATTGTAATCCTCCAAGTATTCTGATAGGAATTTAAAAACTATATTGATTGTATGCAATCTTGAACAATTTTTCAATGAAAATGTTCTTATTTAGTTTATCCTTTTTCTTCATAATCAAACAAAAGGGAAAAATAACGCCACATACAAAAAATAAGTAACATTTTTTAATATAGCATTTATAAAGAAAAAGGTAAAACAATACTTCTTATTTAACTGTCGTAATTCGCTAAAGAGTCGACATGTTCATCAATAAAAAAGAACTTGTGAAAATCACAAGTTCTCCTCCATACCTATTAAGCACTCTGATTGCCTTCCATTTGCGTTTTATACATATCATAATAACGCCCACGCTTTTTCATGAGTTCATCATGAGACCCTTTTTCCAAAATCGTCCCTCTATCGAGCACAATAATTTGATCTGCGCTTTTAATTGTTGAAAGGCGGTGAGCGATAATAAACGTCGTTCTTCCTTTTTTCACAACTTCCAGCGCTTGTTGAATCATCGCCTCTGTTTCTGTATCAATACTAGACGTTGCTTCATCTAGTATTAAGATAGCTGGATCAAAAGCAAGCGCCCTAGCAAACGAAATAAGCTGACGTTCTCCAGTGGAAAGCGTACTTCCCTTTTCTGTAATTTCTTCATTTATATTGTTTGCAAATCTTTCAGCACCAACATCACGTAGCGCCTTTACAATGCGCTCTTTTGAAATTTTTTCGTTTTCTAAGCTTACGTTGGAAGCGACCGTCCCGCTAAAAAGAAACGGGTCTTGCAGTACGATTCCCATATGCTCACGAGTTGCTTGTTTCGGCATTTCTCTTACATCATGACCATCAATCGTAAGCTTTCCTTTTTCAAACTCATAAAATTGAAAGAGTACATTCATGATAGAACTTTTTCCTGATCCAGTATGACCGACAAGTGCCACTGTCTCGCCTTGTTTCGCTTCAAAAGAAATATTTTTTAACACTTCATCTTTTCCATTATAAGAAAATGATACATTATCAAATTTTACATTTCCTTTTAAACGAGGCATACGTTCTTCTTCTACCGCTTCTCCTTTTTCCTCTAACAATTCAAAGACACGTTCTGATGCAACGCGCGCTTGCTCTAAGTTTGCAAGCTGGTTCACCATATTCGTAATTGGCGAGAATAATCGTGTTAAATAATCGACGAACGCATACAGTACCCCAAGTGAAATAATACCTGTAGCACTTAATGACGCACCGCCGAAATACCAAATCACTCCTGTGAAAGCGATATTTCTTAATACAGCTACTAAGTTATGCGAAGTTGCTGCATTTAAATTTAAAATTTTATTTTGATACTTAAAATAATCGCCGTTTAATTCTTCAAATTCTTTTTTCGTTTCACGCTCTTGACGGAACGCTTGAATAATTGGCATCCCTTGAATGGATTCATTCACTGTTCCGTTAATATCGGATAAACGTGAACGCATTTTATGATTATATACAGACGCATATTTTCTATAAAGAATCGCCCAAACAATTAAAATTGGGATAATTAATAAACATAATGAAGCGAGCTTCACATCTAATAAAAATAGCGCAGCGAATATCCCAATAATATAAATGATACTAGAAACGAATGTTGCAAGTACAGTTACATATAAATCACGAATGGCCTCTGTATCATTCGTCACACGCGAAACAATTTTCCCCGCCGGTAAATGATCGAAATAACGAATCGGCAACGTTTGAATATGAGAAAACACATCTTCCCTCATAATTTGAATAATTTTGTTCGCTGCCTTCTGCAAGAAGAACTGCTTTCCGTATGCAAATAATGATACGACTACTAATAAAGCGAAATAGCCACCACCAAGTAATAATAGACGGTTTATTTCTGGTTTATAAAATGCAAACACTTCTTCTTTCGTTAATGCCTTCGCTTTATACACTTGCACCGCCTTACCATTTTGAACGGTAATCATATCACCTTTTACAGTACGTGACCCTTCAATATTCACTTTATTCGGTACAAAATAATATTGAAAACCGACTTGCATCACACGTACTTCTTTACCTTTTGTCTCGCCTTGTTCAAAGCGATCACTTCGCTTATAAAAAGCGCCATTATATGAAACAGCTTCTTCACTCTTTTCTGTTTCATACCAAGGTTTCTCTATCCCGACGATATGATCATCAATCATCGTTTTAGCGACGAAAGGACCAGCAAGCTCTGCAATGACGAAAATAAATAACATTAGCATCGCTGCAAAAATCGTCCCCTTCACTTTCATCGCATATTGAAACAATCGTTTTGAAACGCTCATATTTTCACCCCACTATCCGCACTTTCACTTTCACCTTGTTGTCTTTCAAACTGCTCAGCATACCAGCCTCCGCTCTGGATAAGCTGAGCATGTGTACCTTCTTCCATTACTTGCCCCTCATCCATAACGAGAATCCAATCCGCATGTTGCACTGCAGATAAACGGTGCGTCGTAATAATCGTCGTCTTTCCGCTTCTTTCTGTTCTTATATTTTCAATGATCGCTGCTTCCGTACGAGCATCTATAGCTGATAAAGAATCGTCCAAAATTAAAATTTCTGGATTTTGAATAACAGCTCGCGCAATCGAGATCCTTTGTTTTTGCCCTCCTGATAAAGAAACACCTTTCTCTCCAACGAGCGTTTCTAATCCTTCTGGTAAAAACTCTAAGTCTTTTTTAAACGCAGCAATTTCAATTGCTTTCTCAAGTTCTTCTTCCGTCGCTTCCCTATTTCCGAATAAAATATTTTCTCTCGCTGTTTTTGAGAACAAAATATGTTCCTGAGGTACATACCCAATCCATCCGAGTACATTTTCATTTGTTATTTTATCTAATGTCACATCAGAGACCGCAATATCTCCATCTCCAAGCGGATATTGACGAAGAAGCTGACGTACAAGCGTCGTTTTCCCGCTTCCTGTTTTTCCGACAACCCCTAGCGTTTCTCCTTGCTTTAATGTGAAAGAAACCTTTTTTAAATTTTCTTCAGTTGATGAAGGGTATGAGAAAGACACATCATCAAACTGAATATAATCCGGATCTTGCACAAGCTTTGGATGTTTTGGATTCTTTACATCTGGCTCATACGCTAACGTTTCATTCACACGGTCAAGCGAAGCATTTCCTCTTTGCATAACATTGATTAATTCACCAATTGCAAACATCGGCCAAATCATCATCCCTAAATACACGTTAAAAGAAACGAGTTCACCAAGCGTCACCTTTGACTGGAACACAAGGTATGCACCGTACACTAAGCCGATTAAATAACTAAGACCGACAAGCATTTTCACAGTTGGTTGGAATAATGCATCAATTCTTGCTACCTTCATATTTTTTTCGTAGACGTCATCTCCTAAATGATGAAATCTTTCCTCGTCTGCATTCTCTTGTACGTATGCACGAATAACACGCACACCAGCAATCGATTCAAGTACTTTATCATTCATATCTCCGAACGCATCTTGCGCGACTGTAAATCTCTCATGCAATTTCTTTCCATATATGTTCATCGCATACGCCATAATCGGAAGCGGTATAAGCGCCGCAAATGTAAGCTCCCAACTAATTGTAAATCCCATCATAAAGACAATCGTAAGCATATATAAACTCGAATCCACGAGCGTTAATATACCGAAACCAGCTGTCATAGCAATTGCTTTTAAATCATTTGTCGCTCTCGCCATTAAATCACCCGTACGATTTTTATGATAAAACGTCGGTGTCATTTTAAGTAAGTGCCCCATAAATTTAGAGCGCATCGTTTTCTCCAGTACGAATGCTCCCCCAAACAGCTGGTGTTGCCAAACGAAAGTAAGACCATATCCAATTACCGTAACCCCTATTAAAATGAGAATAAATTGCATAATCTCCGCATTCGTTAACGTTCCTGTTTTTATATTATCTATCGTAACCCCTAACACTTTCGGGGGAATGACTTCAACTATATTTACAATTAAAAGAGCTCCAATAGCGATACTATATCTCTTCCAATGCTCTTTAAAAAACCATTTTAGCTTTAGTAATACTGATAACAATGTAACCTCTCCCTTCTCGTTCTCGTTTAACTCTCACTTCTTTATCCACTATCCAGACCCATCACATTTACATTTCGTAACCCATACAATCTCATCACATTTTTCCACCTTCCAAAATTTTCATCGTAACCATACAAGGAAAAATAAACAAAAAAAAGCATACCGCCGCTTGACGATATGCACAAAAATGCATAAAAAGCGTACGTTACGATATACGCAACGTACGCTTCTTATAAGACAGAGAATGCCTTATATATCCGCACGGGTTGCGTAATGATATGAATGTTTTCTGCCATTTAACAGAGCTAAGCCCATTACATTTACGATTACAATCATTACGCACACCCCTTTCATTTATTTTCCATTTATAATCTTACAACTTTATTGAGTATTCTGTCAATTATTTTTTTACAAACTGAATAAAAATATACGCTACATCATTTTGAAATAAGAGAATATTCCGTAAGAAAGGGCATACAAAATAAAAAAAGAATAAGAAATCGTTTTCACAAACATTTCATTTGAAAAATGTTATCAAACCCCCTACAATCACCTTATACTCACTCTTACAAGTTGCTATTTTAGGAGGACTAATCATGACAACTAGCAATACGTACAAATTTTATTTAAACGGAGAATGGAGAGAAAGCTCTTCAGGAGAAACAATCGAAATTCCATCTCCATATTTACACGAAGTAATTGGACAAGTACAAGCAATTACTCGCGGAGAAGTAGATGAAGCAATTGCATCTGCAAAAGAAGCTCAAAAATCATGGGCTGAAGCTTCCCTACAAGATCGCGCAAAATACTTATATAAATGGGCTGATGAGCTCGTAAATATGCAGGATGAAATTGCCGATATCATTATGAAAGAAGTCGGTAAAGGCTATAAAGATGCGAAGAAAGAAGTTGTTCGTACAGCTGACTTCATTCGTTACACGATCGAAGAAGCTTTACATATGCACGGAGAAAGCATGATGGGCGATAGCTTCCCGGGCGGAACGAAATCGAAACTTGCGATTATCCAACGTGCACCACTTGGTGTTGTATTAGCAATCGCACCATTTAACTACCCAGTAAACTTATCTGCTGCAAAACTTGCACCAGCATTAATTATGGGTAACGCTGTTATTTTCAAACCAGCAACTCAAGGTGCAATTAGTGGTATTAAAATGGTGGAAGCACTTCACAAAGCTGGCCTTCCAAAAGGTCTTGTAAACGTAGCTACAGGACGCGGTTCTGTAATTGGTGACTACTTAGTAGAACACGAAGGCATCAATATGGTATCGTTCACAGGTGGTACAAACACAGGTAAACATTTAGCGAAAAAAGCTTCAATGATTCCACTTGTATTAGAACTTGGTGGTAAAGATCCTGGTATCGTTCGTGAAGATGCTGACTTACAAGATGCTGCAAACCATATCGTAAGCGGTGCATTCTCTTACTCTGGTCAACGTTGTACAGCTATTAAACGTGTACTTGTACACGAAAACGTAGCGGACGAGCTTGTTAGCTTATTAAAAGCGCAAGTAGCTGAACTATCAGTTGGATCTCCAGAACAAGACAGCACAATCGTTCCATTAATTGACGACAAGTCTGCTGACTTCGTTCAAGGTTTAGTTGACGACGCTGTAGAAAAAGGTGCTACAATCGTTATCGGTAACAAACGTGAGCGTAACTTAATTTACCCAACATTAATCGATCACGTAACAGAAGAGATGAAAGTTGCTTGGGAAGAGCCATTCGGCCCAATCCTTCCAATCATCCGTGTTTCTTCAGATGAACAAGCAATTGAAATTGCTAACAAATCAGAGTTCGGTCTGCAAGCAAGTGTCTTCACTAAAGACATTAACAAAGCATTTGCAATTGCTAACAAAATCGAAACTGGTTCTGTACAAATTAACGGACGCACAGAGCGCGGCCCTGACCACTTCCCATTCATTGGTGTAAAAGGTTCAGGTATGGGCGCACAAGGTATTCGTAAGAGCCTTGAGTCTATGACACGTGAAAAAGTAACAGTATTAAACTTAGTTTAATTTTATATGTAGAAGCTGATCTAGTTTAGATCGGCTTCTTTTTATATCAAATAATTATTCATTCCTAATCACAAACTCTTCTCTATAATCTGATTATTACTATATCCATTGACGTATAAAAATTCATTTGTTACTCTTAAAGACGTTAATTTAATATTTAAATCCTCATTCGTATCTCGGTGAGGTAGAGGTTGCAATCATTAAGAGTATCATTTCAGGAGATGTAGTGGCATTGATGAATGAATGAGAAAGGAATGGTTGCCGAAGTAAGTCGTGTCCACCATGCACGCTTGCTGGGTCTGCATTTAATAAGTGCAGAACTGTCACAAACGTTTCGTTTGTGGAGAGCTATCGAGAGGTATGTCGTGGGTTTCTTATAAGATAGAAAGCATGTAGCGGCAGATTACGTGCTTTTTTTGTTTTGTTTGGGACTTCTCTTCCTGACTCAGGAAGACATACATATCTCCTCGCTTGACTTGGTTATACTAACTTTGGAGGTATTTTTCTATGCAACAAAAAAAATGGGGCTTTTGGGTACTAACAGCTTTCGTTGTCGGTAACATGGTTGGCGCTGGTATTTTCATGGTGCCAAGTACGTTGGCACAAACAGCAAGCCCACTCGGTGTCACTTTAGCTTGGTTAACTACAGGGTTTGGTGTTTTAATGCTAGCTCTTGTTTTCGGTAATTTAGCAATTCGTCGTCCTGATTTAACGACAGGGCCACAAAGTCATGCATATGCTTTATTCTCAACACCAAAAAAGAAAAAAATGGCTGGTTTCAGTATGGTATGGGGATATTGGGTTGCAAACTGGGCAAGTAACGTTGCCATCATTACATCATTTGCGGGATATTTATCACTCTTCTTCCCAATTATGAAAGATACGCGACTACTATTTTCAATCGGCTCGTTTAACGTAGAAGTCGGAAAACTAATTACATTTACGATTTGTTCCATCTTACTTTGGGGAACTCATATTATATTAACGAACGGTGTAAGCGGAGCTGGAAAACTAAACTTCTTAGCAACAACAACGAAAGTAACTGGATTCCTTTTATTCATCGTCGTTACGTTATTTGCATTCGAAGCTTCTAAGTTTGGACAATGGTACACACCGATGATTGATAAATCAGGTGCATCACACGGTCTTCTTTCACAAGTAAATTTAGCTGCTCTTACAACGCTTTGGGCGTTTATCGGAATTGAATCAGCCGTTCTTTTATCAAACCGTGCTGTTTCTCCAAAAACGGTAAAACGTGCAACAGTTGCGGGATTACTTATTACAGTTGCGATTTACTTAGGAATTACAATTTTAACAATGGGTGTACTTCACGTTGATAAATTACAAACTTCTGAACGTCCATTAGCAGATGCACTAAACGCTGCAATGGGTCATGGCGGCGGGAAACTTATGGCATTACTTGCTCTTACTTCCCTGTTCGGTTCTATCTTAGGCTGGATTTTATTAAGCTCAGAAGTACCTTATCAAGCAGCAAAAGAAGGTTTCTTCCCTTCCTTCTTCACGAAAACAAATAAAAAAGGAAGTCCAATTTACTCATTACGATTAACAAACATTATGTCGCAAGTATTCCTATTCTCAACATTATCAGGAACTATTGCGGAAGCTTATACATTCGTTATTACCGTATCAACACTGGCCTACCTCATTCCATATCTCGTTTCACCAATCTTCCAGTTAAAACTAGTCGCAACTGGTGAAACATATAAAAATGAAATGCGGGCAAGAATTACAGATGGTATAGTCGCAGTGATCGCACTTTGCTACGCACTATGGGTTATTAAAACCGGCGCATCCGATATAAAAACGTTCCTTCTCGGAATTGGTTTATTCGTAATTGGATTTGCTTTCTATCCATTAATGAATCGTGATCAGAAAAAAAATAACGAAAAGAAAAACGGGCAAGTTGCATAACGCAATTTGCTCGTTTTTTCTTTTGTAAAACATATATAATAGAACAAAGAGGTGAAAAACATGTCAATCGAATCGCTATGGAGCAGTCGCTTCCAACAACATATTCAAAATATCATTACATACTTTGCACGTATGATTAACGGTTTACTATATAGCTTTATCTTTATTTCATGCGTTGGTGCATATTATTATGCTCAGTTTCTAAAAGCATCTCCTTCTAAAGGAATATCTTTAATAATTATAACGATTGTACTTACGTTCATTATAACGAGATGCCCTATCCGTACATTTATTCAAAAACCTGATGCTGTCTATTTGCTTGCATTAGAAGAGAAACTAACATCCTATTTCAAAAAATCTCTTCTATATAATTACATCATTCAGCTTTTCCCATTATTATTTACGTTCCTTATTCTCGTACCACTTGCTATGCAATCATTACAATTAACTGTACCTTTTTTATGTACAATCTTTATCGTGTTAATGATTACGAAAGCCTGGAACATGTACATACATTGGATGTGGCGTGATAGTCACGAAAAAAATATATGGCTGATCATTCGTATTACTTGTAACGCCCTAATCATTTACATGCTGTTTTATTCCGCAAATGTTCTCATATTGGGCGGACTACTCTTACTACTTGCTTTCCTACTTCTATATACGAAAAAACAGCCTACAAAACGAATACCGTGGGATTACATAATCGAGCAAGAAGAAAAAATGAACGTTCGTTTTTATCAATTTGCTAGCATTTTCACAGATGTTCCGCAACTGAATAAACAAGTAAATAAAAGAAAATGGCTTACAAATTGGATTGAACCTTTATTACATAAAAAACGAGCAACTTTCTTCTACTTACATACACTAGCATTTTTACGTGGAAATGATTATTTCGGTATATATATTCGCTTAGGATTGATCGGTGCTTTCGCCTTATATTTCATACCAAATATATACGTAAAAGGTGCTATCACTTACATCGTTCTATATATGATCTCTATGCAGCTTCGTTCACTATGGAAATATTTTTCGGGAAATATTATTGCAGCATTATATCCAATCCATACTGAAGAAAGAATGAAACAATTTCTTAGCTTAATCTTTATATTGCTAAGTATTCAACTCATTGTATTTTCGAGTGTTATACTCATTGCTACAGGTCAATTTTTACATAGCCTTATCATTATGATTGTCGGGTTACTCTGGATCAAATTTATTATTGTACCAAAAACGAAGCAACGCGTTTCTTCGTTTTAACGAAAAGAAATCTCTTAAACGCCAAGGAGAAAATAAATTATCCTTGGCTTTTTTATTTTGCTTCCTCAAACAAGAATCACTGAAACAACCGATATTTTATGATTTTTACATACAAAAACGATAATACATGTTTACGACCTAATAAAAAGGGTATCTATTAATTAACAGAGTAAAGGAGGGGCCTATATTGTGAATAAAAAAACGGAACAATTGAAGCATCACGTTACTGACAATCAATGCAAACATGCTTTAACAACAAATCAAGGGGTAAAAATAGCTGAAGATGAATTTTCTTTAAAGATGGGCTTAAGAGGCCCAACCTTAATGGAGGATTTCCACTTTCGCGAGAAAATGACTCATTTTGATCACGAACGAATTCCCGAAAGGATTGTTCATGCACGCGGGGTTGGCGCTCATGGTTATTTTCAGCTTTATGAATCTTTAGAAACATATACGAAAGCAGATTTTCTTACTAATCCTTCAAAGAAAACACCTGTATTTGTACGGTTCTCAACCGTTCAAGGTTCTAAAGGATCCAACGACACAGTAAGAGATGTACGCGGATTCGCCACAAAATTTTATACAGATGAAGGAAACTATGATTTAGTGGGTAATAATATGCCAGTATTCTTTATCCAAGATGCTATTAAATTTCCTGATTTTGTCCATGCAGTTAAACCAGAACCACATAATGATATTCCTCAAGGAGCTAGCGCTCATGATACCTTTTGGGACTTTGTTGCGCATAATCCTGAGTCCACTCATATGGTCATGTGGCAAATGAGCGACCGAGCTATTCCGCGTAGTTTACGAATGATGGAAGGTTTTGGAGTTCACACATTTCGACTCATTAACGCAGAAGGAAAAGCCCATTTCGTAAAGTTTCACTGGAAACCTACCCTCGGGGTTCATTCATTAGTATGGGATGAAGCTCAAAAGATTGCTGGGAAAAATCCTGATTTTCATCGTCAAGATTTATACGAAGCAATTGAAAAAGGGGATTATCCTGAATGGGAACTTGGATTACAGTTAATTCCAGAAGAAGATGAACATAAATTTGATTTTGATATTTTAGATCCAACGAAATTATGGCCAGAAGAAAAAGTTCCCGTAAAATTAGTTGGTAAAATGACATTGAACAAAAATGTTGATAACTTCTTTGCTGAAACAGAGCAGGTAGCTTTTCACCCTGGTCATGTCGTACCAGGTATTGATTTTTCAAATGACCCTCTTCTGCAAGGAAGATTATTCTCCTATACAGATACACAATTATCTCGTTTAGGGGGCCCTAATTTCCATCAAATCCCTATCAATCAGCCCGTATGTCCTTTTCATAATAATCAACGTGATGGTATGCATCAAATGCAGATTCATCGCGGTCAAACAAGCTATCATCCTAATGGATTAAATAACAATCAACCTGCAACCGTCCAAGCCGAACAAGGAGGATATGAACATTATCAAGAAAAGATTGATGGGCATAAAATTAGAGGTCGCAGTAAAAGCTTTCTTAACTTTTATTCTCAGGCTAAACTTTTCTACAATAGTATGAGCCCTATTGAAAAGCAGCACATAAAAGAAGCTTTTTGCTTTGAAGTTGGGAAGTGTAAATCAGACATGGTGAAGGCAAATGTAATTGCTCTCTTAAACCACGTCGATCGTCAATTAGCACAAGAAGTCGCTAACATTATTGGAGCTCCTTTACCTAAGGAAAATCACGAAGTAAATTCAGATGCAAAATCACCTGCACTAAGTATGTCCAATACTATTTTTAAATCTGATTCCAAAAATGTTGCAATTCTATTAAATGGTGACCCAAGCGTCTCACTTCTGTCCGAATGGATTCAAGCTTTTGTACAACACCGAATTAACTATAGCATCATAGATAATAAAATTTATCAGTTCAATGATTCCATTAAAGTAACTGATACTTATACAACAACAGACTCCTCCCTTTTTGATGCAGTATTAGTGTTTAGTAGTGAGTCTGTCATTCACCCCCCTGTTTTAGAATTTGCAGAAACTACTTTTAAACATTTTAAACCGATAGCTCATGTTCTTAGTAATCCTCATGCTTTGGACCATAGTAAGATTAAACTGGATGGAGCAGGAGTTTACAACTTAACAAACACTTCAATTGAGTCATTTATAGAAGGCATTGCCCAAGGACGATTCTGGAACCGATAATATAATGTAAGGAGCGGATTAGAATGAGTAAAAAAATTGCTATTTTAATAACGGATTATTTCGAGGACACAGAATACACAGAGCCAGTAGAAGCTTTTAAACAGAAGGGATATGAATTAACAACTATTGAAATGGAAAAAGGTAAAACGGTACACGGTAAACAAGAAAAAAGCGAAGTCGTAATTGATAAAAATATTGATGGTGTTTCTCCAGAAAACTTTGATGCACTCTTCATACCCGGTGGATTTTCTCCAGATATACTTCGTGCAGATGAGCGTTTCGTTCGCTTTAGTAAAGCATTTATGGATGCAAAAAAACCTGTTTTCGCTATTTGTCACGGACCTCAGCTACTCATCACTGCACAAACACTTGAAGGACGTGATGTCACTGGATATAAATCTATTGAAGTCGATTTAAAAAACGCCGGCGGAAACTTTCATGACACAGAGGTTGTCGTATGCCAAAACCAGCTAGTCACAAGTAGACAACCAGAAGATATACCGGCGTTTATTGAAGAATCGTTGCGTATATTAGGATAGTTACTTTGACAAAGTTATGGATACAGCCATCCACATATTAACATGCAAAAAAAGCCCCTTACAAAAAGGGGCTTTCCAATAACTTTTTATTCTTATTACTTCGCAAAACTTTCAGCCAACTGTTTCTCTCTCCACATAAATGTAATGCCGAGACCAACTATTAAAACAACGCCTGAAAATGCATATGGATAATGAATATTCATATCAAATAATATTCCGCCCATCGCTGGTCCTGCGATATTTCCTAAACTCGTATAAGTCGAGTTCATACCAGCGACGAATCCTTGCTCTTTTCCGGCTGCTTTTGATAAAAACGTCGTTAAAGCTGGACGAAGTAAATCAAATGCTAAGAAAATGAAGCAAGTAACGAGAAGTACAATCCAATAATTAAAGACTACAGTCGAGATGAATGCTAATACTGCCCCTACAATTAAACATATTTGGATTAATACTTTCTCACCGAACATGTCTACCAATTTGCCAAACATAAATACCTGTACAACTACCCCAAAGATTGAACTAATTGTAATAATCGCTGCAATATCTTTCGGCGAGAAACCAAATTTATGATCAGAGAACAAGCTAAACACTGTTTCATACGCTGATAATCCGAATGCGAGTACAAATACAATAATAAATGCAATTGCATACATTGGATGTAATGATTTTTTTAAATCACCAATAAAACTTGATTCCTTCGTATTAGAAGAAATCTCTGCAAGTTCTTCTTTCGTTAAAGGTTCTTTTAAAATAAAAATCGAAATCACACATGCTATAAAGGCAATTGCTGCTGCAACGAAAAACGGCACACGTATACCGTATTCTGCAATAAATCCGCCGATTCCAGGCCCTATAATGAATCCAGTACTAATCGCTGCAGATAAGTATCCCATCGCCTTTGGACGTTCCTGAATAGATGTAATATCCGCAACATATGCCGTAACACCAGGCATAATAAACGCAGCACTAATTCCGCCTAATACCCTTGCTACATAAAGCATCCATACATCTTTTCCTAATCCAAAAAGAAGTTCTGAAACACCAAAAATAAATAATCCAATGATGATCATTTTCTTCCTACCGTAAAGGTCAACCCATCGGCCTGTAATAGGTGAAGTAATGAGCTGGGCCATTGCAAATACTGCAACGAGATATCCCATCGTCTTCCCTGTTAAATGCATGTCATTCATAAAGGACGGCATAACCGGAATGATTAATCCAATCCCTAAAAAAGCGATAAATATATTACTCAAAAGAATGACCAATACCATCTTTTGTTCTTTTATCGGTTTCTTCACTTTTAACACCTCTTCCCGTAAGCTCCTCTCAAAAAATAATGCCCAAGAAGCTTTTTCTTTATCCTGCTATTTGTGGGCTAATC
This sequence comes from Bacillus sp. AY2-1, assembly GCF_008368965.1. Classification (NCBI taxonomy): domain Bacteria; kingdom Bacillati; phylum Bacillota; class Bacilli; order Caryophanales; family Bacillaceae; genus Bacillus; species Bacillus sp. AY2-1. The sequence continues at coordinate 21,696 of NZ_QPEL01000070.1, forward strand.
ATGAGTAGAGATGCCTCCACTCATTAGAATTTCACTCTATCCTTCCACACATACATAAATATTAGGTGAATGACTATCATTCATTTCCCCTCAAAAATAAACCTACCTTTTCAGACAGGTTCATCTCACTATTTCTTTATATGTAGTGCATGTGTTAAAAAATCTAGTACTTCTGCCTTTTGTAGCTCGACCTGCTCATCATCTTTATGATCATATAAATAAACTTGTTCCGCTGCTGATTCAACAAGAGCAATAAATAACTTCGCTGTTCGCTCTGCGTGAACCGAATCACGAATTTCACCGGCTTCTTTCGCCCCACTTAAAAATTCACTTAGCCACATATAAAGAGGCTCATACACAGCTTCCCATTCTTTTATATGTTCCGTAGATGCAAGACCTGCATACATTAAAGCTTGTATTTCACGATATTCCTCTATAAAGTGAAACACCGCATCGATTACTTGTGCCACTTTATTTGAAAAAGGTACATCTTTTTGTACTTTTTCTTTCACTGCAAGTATCATCTTTTCAACCATCACTTCTGCTATTGCAGGCATAACAGATAGCTTAGAAGGAAAATATAAATAGAAAGTTCCTTGCGCAATGCCAGCTAATTTCACGATATCAGAAATCTTCGTTTTTTCGACGCCCTTTTCCTGAAACACTTCAATAGCTGCATAGACAATTTTCTCTTTTTTATTCATCATCTAAACCCTTTCACACGCGTATTGAATGACTGTCACTCATTTTATAAGATAATCGATTGTACTGTCAATGATAGTGAACTCTAAGAGGAAATCATTTTTTTATAATAAAATCTCCTAATAAACAATTAGGAGATAAAAATACAATATATCTTTAAGAAAGTGCCTTTAATCCTGTCACTCCACATACAATAAGAAACACACTAATGATACGCGCTTTACTTTTCGACTCACCAAACAAGAACATGTTTAACAAAACTGCACCTGCTGTTCCGATACCAATCCAAACCGCATACGCGACACTTACTTGTAAAAATAAGAAGGAAGTATACAAAAATGCGAAGGATGTAGCAAACCCACCTATATAAATCGCACCATTGGCTAATGTCTTATCTTTACTATACATTTTAAGTCCTATCACACCGACTATTTCACTAATTGCAGCACAAAATACGAAAAACCAACCCATTTTTAAGCAGCTCCTTCCACAGTTTCTTCTTTATTGTCAGCTAACTTTAAACCGATAACACCGGCTACTACCATAAGAATGAAGAATAGTTTCCCTGCGCTGAAACTTCCACCGAAAAGAAATACATCCATTAAGAAAGTACCTACCGTACCAGCTCCGGCGAAAATAGCATATACAGTTCCTGTTGCAAGATGCTCACACGCTTTAGAAAGGAAGTGAAAATCAACAGCGATAACTCCTAAAATAATAATCCAATGCCACCAAGTATTAGCCGTATTAAAACCAAACACCCAAAAAATTTCAAAGATACATGTTAATATGACATATAACCAAGCTCTATTTTTCATACCTCTCACCTCTTATGACTGACTATCAGTCATTTTTATTTTAAAAAAATATACTCTTTCATCAATACTATATAAAAACAAATATCATCCTCATTTACCATTTATATTTGTTCCGTTTCCAAGTAAACTGCATCCTGTCATACAAAATGACTGAATGTCATTCATATATATTGTACATGAACATTTTAAAAACTGTCAATGCCGAAAGTTTATTTAAAATTTCTTTCATCTGATTTGTATATTTCCTAATAATCTGTCAATAATGCTAGTAACATAATATTTTCTCCACTCCCCCTTGGAGAGATCCCTTGAATGGAGCAGTTAGCTTTTGCTAGCTGCTCTTTTTTCCTTTTACTTCATCCAACATACCGAACCATCGCCACTTCATCACAATAATCAACCTTTGGACAATGTCTACAATCAATCCATACTTTCTCTGGTAACGCCTCTCTATTCACAAAATCAAACCCGCACTTTTGAAAAAATTCCGTTTCATATGTTAAAGAAATGACTCTATTCACTTTTATTTTCGCTGCTTCATTTATTACATGGTTCACTAACATACGCCCTATCCCTTTTCCTGCATATGTATGCGAAACTACTAACGATCGTATTTCTGCAAGATCTTCCCCCAATACATGCAATCCAGCAACTCCAACAATTTTCTCGTCCTCTTTCATAACATATAAACATTGCAAATATTGATAAAGAGACAAAAGAGAACGTGGTAAAACAACTCCCTCTTTTGCATAAACCTCAATAAGACTATAAATTTCTTTCACATCACTCGTCACCGCATTACAGATTTTCATATTACATCCCCTTGCCCTCGATATTAATATTTATAACTTAAAATGAATTTTAATTCATAATTTTATATAATAATACATCTCTCTTTTCTCCTCGTCAATCAATTTATACAAACAAAAAACCAAGCAATCTAATCGATGCTCGGTTCCTCATTTCGTATCGGCAATACTGTCGAATATTTAATTTCACGAAGTGCTAAACTTGTCTGTATCCTTGTAATACCAAGCTTATTCAGCTTTCTAATAAACTGCTCTAGTTCTTTACGATCACGATTTGCAACCTTTAATAAATAATCGTACTCTCCTGTTAAACAGTGACATTCTAACACTTCCGGCATCGATTCTAATTCTTTCTCCAACACTTCCAACTTGTCAAATTGATGAATATTCGTACTCATAAAAATAAAACATAATAAATCAAACCCAAGCTTTTCTTGATTTAAAATCGCGACTTGCTTATCGATGAAACCTTCCCCATCCAATCTTTTTATTCTTGCATGCATCGCAGCCGGTGATAAATTAACGCGACGTGCCAGCTCTGCATTACTTACTTGTGACTCCTTCTGCAATATATCTAAAATTTGTACATCCAAATCATCCAACACTTTAATAACAGACGACTCCATTACAATTCCCCCTTTTTTCTTACCGATGATTATTCGAAAAAACACCTTATACCTTACACAAAACTGAATATCATTCCGTAAATACCATTCATAACTAAAGATTTTATCGAGTTTTCATCATTATACAAAAGAATATATTACAAAATAAAGAAAAATGCTAAAATTATTTACAATTCGTATTGATTACAAAAAAGGGGATTTTAGCATGCCTTATTTTTACGTCTTTTTACTATTACTAACGAGCTTATTATGGGGAGGAAATTTTGTCGTTGGAAAATCACTCGTCGATCATGCATCGCCGATGACACTGACAAATTTAAGATGGATGATTGCGATTGTTTGTTTATTACCGATGGTATGGTTTAAAGAAAAGAAAATCCTTCCACCACGTACCGCAATACTTCCTTTAATATTGATGGGAATTTCAGGGGTCGCTCTTTTTAACATCTTTCAATTTTTAGCATTAGAAAAAACATCCGCTACGAATGTAGGTCTTATCTCTACATTGAATGCAATTTCAATCGCATTATTTTCAGTATTATTTTTAAAAGAAAAAGTAAATACACTTCAAATCCTATCCATGATTCTTTCATTCTTCGGGGTTATCCTCGTCCTATTAAAAGGTGATTTCTCGCTTTTATTTTCACTACATTTTAATAGCGGCGATTTATGGATGATTGCAGCAGTTTGTATTTGGGGAATCTATTCTGTTTGTAGTAAATGGGCAACAAAAACAACTACACCACTTATGGCAACGTTGTACTCTGGTATTTTCGGCGTTATTTTATTACTACCGTTTAACATAGGTAGCTTCACTGTTTCAAATATAAATACTTCTTTCATCACATCACTTTTATATACTGGACTTATTTCGACAGTTCTTTGTATGGTATTTTGGAATATTGGCGTACAAAAATTAGGCGCAACTACATCAGGTATTTTTCTAAACTTCAATCCAATTTTCACAGCCATTTTAGCATTCATATTCCTCGGAGAAGAATTAACGTGGATACAAATTTTAGGAACAATTGTCGTTGTAACAGGATGTTATTTATTTTCTCATTTCAAAACTGTCGCTGTTCAGCCTGTTAGACCTTTAATGCGAAAACATCCTTAATGAAAAAACATCGTCATCTGGGTTGGCGATGTTTTTATTTACTCTTCATTTCTTTTATATACTGCTTTTCCTCTTCTGGCGATAAACGTTCCGTCGCCTTGCCAGTATCTCCACCTTCGAGGTTCCATAAAAAGTTATGCTCCTCAACAGTTTGAGAAAAATCTCCTTTTTCCCATCTGTTTATAATAGAAAATAACTTCATTTTATATTGAAAACCTGTACTATTTTCAATATCCCTTTTTACATTAGAAATTTCCTTTTTTGTCATTTCTACAAATCCCCATTTTTCAGAGGATTTTACCTTTTGGTGCACCATTTTATGCATGGTAGAAATAATTTCACCTTCACTAATTTGCGGGACTTCTTCTGCAGCTTTTTTCTCTTTTTCGTTTGCCGCTCGCTCGGTTTGAATATTTTTATTTTCTTTTTCCATATATGCAAGCAATTTCTTTCCGCCAACTATAGAAGAGATGATTACAATAATGGTAATACATATACCTACAATCCATTTAAAAAGCATTAGCTCTTCATCGCTTCCCTAACAATATGACTATCTACATATTGCTTAAACTTCACGATTTTTCCATCTTCAAGCTGCCATACATGAACAAATTCTGCTTCAAATGATTTTCCTGTTTCTTTATAAACTCCAGAATACATACCTTCTGCAATAATTACATCTTTTCCGTTTACCTCATGATATGTATTTACACTTGCTTTATAATCATCCCAGTCTGATCCTAAACGGCTAAATACATTTTCCATTATAGCTTCTACGCCTTTATATGTTCCGCCGTATGGGAAACCTTCTGCCTCTGTCCATTCCACTTTTTCAGAGAAGGCTTCTGCTAAATGCTTTGCATTCGAAGAAGCTGATCCTTCATACGTGCTTTGAATAATTTCTAAATTTGATTTAGGCATATTACTTCCTCCCGTTTATTTATTTTTACACAAGATGTAACCCAAACAGTTACATCTTGTGTAAAAAAATATTTAAATTATTTTATTCTTAATTCATCAGTTGTAATCATTATAGTTACAATATTTCTTCAAGTCAACAATTTATAAATAAAATTTACTTCGTTTTCATTACTTTCTCTTTTAAGAAACGATCTACATATCCTTCTGCTTTTACTACGAATAAATACGCACCCATTGATAATAATGCAAGATCTAATTCATATCCTGGATTCTTTCCATCTCCTAATAAACCAGCTGCTCCATTTACCTTTACGATAGCTCCAGCTAAAATAAGAGCGAATAACAATCCTACATATCGTACACCTAAACCGATAATTAATAATATACCACCAACTAATTCAACTGTTGCTACGCCGTATGCAAGGCCACCTGGTAAACCGATGCTTGTAAACCATCCTGCTACGTTATCGATACCTGATTGAAACTTTGCTAAACCATGTGCAAAGAACGTAACTCCTAACACGATACGAATAATTAAATTCCCAATATATTGATTCATTTTGAACTCTCCTTTTTGTTTTGTTATGGTGAACTTTTATTTACAAGTCAAAACAATACGGTATTTTATTTCATTCGTCAAATACTTTTTTAAAGAAAACAAAAAACATTATCCGTTTTACGGATAATGTTTTCCTACAAAATAGCGCTAATTCAAGCTTTTATTCTATCGCATAGAAAAAGTTGAAACATTTTTCCAGCGCCAATATAAGGTAGTAAAGAAACGTCCTCTTCCACAACCATTCCAACAACATTCACTTTCTCATCTACAGGTAAATCATGTGTAGCAACTTGCATCTCCCCTGCATATCTACCGTACAATTCATTATCAATTGTAATGCTGCCTTTCTTTCTTACAATTGTATGCATCGGCTGTAACACCACTCTATTTCCTTCCCTTGATTCTACAGATCGAATAACATCACGAGCCGGATCTAGTCTATTTGTATGCACTTGCTCCACCACTTTTAATACTTCTTTATCAGTTATAAATGATTTGTAACGCAATGGAATAATCCCTCTACTTGCACTAGCTACTTCTTGCATACTTTCCAAACTCGCGCTTATATCTCCAATCAACACTTTATCAACACCACAATCTTGAACAAGTTCTACGTACGCTTCAAGCGGGCGCATATTGCGATGTTTTTCTAACGTTGGTAACCCTTCATATAACGGACCACGTTTTTCCGCATCTCCTGGAATAAATGCCATCGTCTTTATTCCGCACTTCTGTAAATATTGATTTTGTTTTTGTAAGAAGGACTTTGCTAGTCCCGTCTCTGGACGTGGGTAAAAATTATGCCACGCTTCTACATTCTCTACTCTTATATGTTCTGCAAGTAACTCTTTCCAAAATGACTTTGTAATCGTACTCGCATTTAAAGCTACTTTCATCTTGTGAGATACGCGGGCGATTTCTTTTGGCGTGATACCATAGTCCATTCTTAAACCGGTAATGCCCCAGTTCAATAACTCTTCCACATTTTCATATGTTAGCCCTAAATGGTGTAACGATTTTGGAAAAACATCAACCATTAACTCCATTTCATTTTCAAGAGCCTGCTTCCCAAGTATCTGAATTAACTCTTTATACGTACCAGGATCATCCTCTGGTATATGAAGTGATGTAAAAATAGACAAAAATCCATTTTCCTTCGCCACTTTTAGCCACTCTTCTTGTTTCTCTACTCGTTCTTTTGAAAGATAAATGGAAACTCCGATCATATAAATCTCCCTTTCTATTAATAGAAAAAGAGAAAGGAATCCCTTTCTCTATATGTTTTCTGCCATTTCTTCTTTAAATCCGAAGAAGTACGTAAAGATAAATCCGAAAGTATATGCAATTACTAAACCTAAGAAATATAGTAAATATTTATTGTCAGCAATTAACGGAATTAAAGATAGCCCTGATACGCCAATTCCAAGTGAAGCCGTTTGCATAACTGCTTGGAATGCACCACCGACAGCCGCTCCTAAACAAGCAGTAATAAACGGTTTCCCAAGTGGTAATGTAACCCCGTATAATAACGGCTCACCAATTCCTAAAAAGCCAACTGGCAATCCACCTTTAATTACATTTCGAAGTCGTTTGTTTTTTGTTTTCACATAAATCGCAATTGCTGCGCCCACTTGGCCAGCACCAGCCATTGCGAGTACTGGTAATAAAGGTGTTACGTGTGTTTGATTAATAAATTCCATATGAATTGGTGTTAAACCGTGATGCAATCCGACCATAACGAGAGGTAAAAATGTTCCCGCAAGTACTGCGCCAGCAAATGCTCCGCCAATATTTAAAATCGCATTAATTCCGCTCGTAATACCATCTGATAAGAAACCTGCTAATGGCTGAATGGCTAACATTGTTACAATACTTACAACTAATACAGTAATGAGTGGTGTCACGATAATATCAACTGCATTCGGCACTGCTTTTCGAACTTGTCTTTCCACTACAACCATAAGCCATGCTGCAAAAATAACTGCGAACAATCCGCCACGTCCGGGCACTAATGCTTCACCAAACAATTTTACGTTTGCCATCGCTGGGTTGAAAATTAAAATGCCAGCAATTGCCCCAAGAACCGGTGTCCCGCCGAACTCTTTCGCTGTATTCCAACCGACTAAAATTCCTAAGAATGTAAAGATACCGCCGCCAATGAGTAGTAACATTTGTAACCACGTTGCATTTGGATCAGCACCAGCGTTTTTCGCAAAGTTAGCAACCCCGTTTATAATTCCTGACGCAACAAGTCCTGGAATTAACGGAATGAAAATACTTCCTATTTTTCGTAAAAAGTTTTTCACCGGTGTATTATTTTTCTTCTTAATCTCTGATTTCATCTCTTGCCCAATATCTTCAAGGTGATGATCTGCTACCTCACCAATTCGTAGTCCTGTTAAGCCTTCCATTTCAGCTGCTACTTTATTTACTGTTCCTGGACCAACGACAACTTGAAGCGTCTCATCTTCTATAACACCCATAACGCCTTCAACTTTTTTTAAAAGGTCCATATTTACTTTACTTTCATCATGAAGCGTTAATCGTAGTCTCGTCATACAATGAGCAATACTACGAATATTTTTTATTCCTCCAAGTTGCTCCGAAATTTCCTTGGCCATTCTCTCTTCTTTCTTCATAATAGAATCCCCCTCCCTATTATTTTATAGTGCTTTCTTCACAAACCCTTTAGCGTATTTTAGTTTCTCCAGTGCTTCCCCATATTCACACTGCAACAACACCATAACAATGGCAGCTTTTACGTTACGTTCTGCCTTTTCATAATACTCTGCCGCTACTTCATAACTAGCGCCTGTTGCTTCCACAATAATTCGTTTTGACCGTTCTACTAACTTTTCATTTGTGGATTGAACATCTACCATTAAGTTTTTATATACTTTTCCTACACCAATCATCGAAGCTGTTGAAATCATATTCAACACTAATTTTTGTGCTGTACCAGCTTTTAAACGCGTTGATCCTGTTAATATTTCTGCACCTGTCTCTACTTCCACATTTAACTTTGCATATTTACTTATTTCAGCATTTTTATTACAAGAAATACTCGCTGTACTCGCTCCTACACTCTGTGCGTATTTCAAGCCGCCAATTACGTAAGGAGTTCTGCCACTTGCAGCAATTCCAATCACTGTATCTTTCTCATTTAATCCAATACTTTTTAAATCTTCTTCTGCTAACTCTTCGCGATCTTCGGCACCTTCCACCGCTTTAGTAAACGCTTTCAATCCACCTGCTATAAATCCTTGCACCATTTTATCATCCGTGCCAAATGTCGGCGGACATTCCACTGCATCTAGAATACCTAAACGACCACTCGTACCAGCACCAATGTAAATTAAACGTCCCTCTTCTTCAAAAGATTTAATAACAGTCTGTACAACCTTTTCAATTTGTTCTATCTCTTTTTCAACTGCTAACGCAACAGTTCGATCTTCTTCATTCATACTTTGCAACACTTCTTTTATGCTCATCTCATCCAAATTCATTGTTTTCTCATTACGATGTTCTGTCGATAAATTTTCTAACATATTGCCACCCTCTTTGAAATTATATTTCACACTTTTATTATAACTTTAAGAAACTAAAAATCAATATCCCTTTCTTATTTTATGAAATAAAATTTCACAACATGACATATTTGTGTCAAAGATAATAAAAAAGATGAGTCTCCTCATCTTTTCTTCTACTTTAACTTCCGTAACCGCAACGCTTCTTCTCGCGTCTCCATAAATTGATCCAATACTTTATTACCAATTCGGTTGAAAGTAATCACATATAAAGCATCAATCATATTCAGTTGCGTCATTCTCGACGCAATACTTGCAATACGATGATCTTGTTCTACATCTGGCATACAAAGACGAATGTCCGCTTCTTTATATAAGGGGGATGATTGATCTAGCTTCGTAATTCCAATAACAGTTGCACCTTGTCTCTTTGCATACTGCGCCATTTCAAGCACATCTCTCGTTCGACCAGATGTTGAAATCGCAACAAATATATCGCCTTCTTTTAAATTCGTCACAAGCGGCAACATCATATGAAAATCAGATAGCATCATCGCTGTAAATCCAAGCCGTGTAAATTTATACGCCCCATCCATTGCTGGCGTAGCTGATCCACCTACGCCGTAAAATATAATTTTACCCGCATTGACAATACGATCTGCAGCTTTCTCAAGTTCCTTCTTATCTATCGCAGTAACGCTCGCCTCAATTGCAGCTTTATTCACATAAGTGACTTTATTAAACAAATCGTACGGTCCATCTTCCGTATTCATCACTGAAAAATCGTTAATATTATAATCAGCAATCGTTAATTCACGAACGAGTGCTATCTTAAATGCTTTAAAACTTCCGATCCCAATCGACTTACAAAAACGAACGACACTCGCCTCACTTGCGCCTGCATTCGTTGACACTTCTTTCGTCGTTAAGTTCGGAACAATCTCTGCATTCTCCATTATGTACATGGCAACCTTCTTTTCAGCTGGTGAAAATTGATCCATATTACTTTCAATTTTAAATAGTAATGTTGAAGCTTTCACTATTTAACCTCCACTTCTTACGGTTGCGTTCACTTATTTTCTCTTGCTTCAAGAAGGTAAAAACCATCATCGCCAGGAGGATGAAACACATTTACAATGCGATTCCCTTTTTGATAAACAGTTCTTTCTCCTTCTGTCCACTTCTCTTTCCAACCGTTCATCCAAATCGCAACATCAGGTAAAAAAGCAGTATATTTCAGCTTCTGACCGTACTCACCATCTGCTTCTTCCGAAAAAATAGAAACCGGAAAATCTTTCACTTTTGATTCTTTCCATGCAGTAAATGGTATACATACTGCAATAAGTACGATTACACCGATAACCTTCTCCTTCGTAATCTTCACACTTCCCTCTCCTTGTCATATCACATACATAGATTTTACCATAATTACAAACCCTTCATGCTATATGACCATTGCTTTTTGGAATAAAAAAAGAGCTTACCTACATCAGATAAGCCCTTCCTCTCTATACAAAATATTTCTTCAAAAGTGGCGGTGTAATAATCGTCGTCAATATAACCACAATAACAATCGCTGTGAAATTTTCTTTCGCTAATAAATTCGCCGTAAGTCCATTTGCTGCGATGATAAGTGCTACTTCACCACGTGATACCATCCCCGCGCCAATACTAATAGAAGATTGGAGATTAAAACCTGTCAATCTCGCTCCTAACCCTGATCCAATTAACTTTGTGAAAATCGCAATGAGGGTCATAATAATAATGAACCAAAGCTGGCTTCCAATGCCTTGAAATGTAATTTCCATTCCGATACTTACGAAGAATACTGGAACAAATATTGCATAAGCAATCGGTTCAATTTTATGTTCCACTTCATGCTTATACTCTGTTTGAGAGATAGCAATTCCTGCTGCAAATGCTCCAATAATGCCTGCAATTCCCATCATTTCACTGTAATAAGAAAAAGAGAAGCAAATAATAAGAGCCGCGCTAATTAACGCTTCTGTTACACGAAGCGGGACAAGCATTTTCATAATCCAAGGAACGACTTTCCAAGCAATAAAAACAATACTTACAAAGAAAATAATTTTCTTTGCAATGACAAGTGTTATATTTACATCTTGTGTTCCTAAAAAACTCATTACAAATGCCAATAAAATAACGACAATGACATCATCAAATACGGCAGCACCTAAAATTGTTGTACTTTCTCTCGTATTCATTTTTCCTAAATCACGTAGCGTCTGCACCGTAATACTAACCGATGTTGCGCAAAGTAATAATCCTAAAAAAATGGCATGGGACTGCATTAATCCAAACAGCAATCCTGTTACATAACCACCGATGAAAGGAAAAATAATTCCACCAGCCGCTACTGCAAATGACGATTTCAAATTCCGATTTAACTCTTCTAAATCTGTTTCAAGTCCCGCCATAAACATAAGTAACAAAACACCAATCTCACTCAGTTCATCAATTAGTTCAGAACTATTAATAATACCGAGTACAGCTGGACCGATAATAATACCGACAATTAACTTACCAAGTACAGAAGGCTGACCAAGTCTCACGCTAATGTCACCAGCTAATTTCGTACAAAGTAAAATGACGACAAGTTCAAAATAAAATAACATAGCATCTGCTCCTACTTTAACTTTAATCAGTGGGTCGTTAACCCCCGTTCATTTCTGCAAGTAGTTTCCCCTATTGATCCGAATTTTATTTTTCATATTTTTATTTGACAAAATATTCTGAATTATATTAAGATTAATCCAGCAATTTTAAAAAACTACATACCATAACTGTACCTCCATTTCCTTACATACTCTTTTTTAATGGGCTCATACTATAGTCGCAGTTATGGAAATGAAAAAACGGGGGGAGAGTCCAAAGTGAAGTCATTATTACGAAAAAAAGCGCTTAGTACTGAATCACCAAAGCAGCTAGATAGAACATTAACTGCACTCGATTTAACGTTTTTAGGGATCGGCGCCGTAATTGGGACAGGGATCTTTGTATTAACAGGTATTGTTGCAGCAAAACATTCTGGTCCTGGTATTATGCTATCATTCCTTATTGCTGCATTTACTTGTGCTTGTGTAGCCTTTTGTTATGCTGAATTTGCTTCTTCTATTCCTGTCTCAGGAAGTGTGTATACTTACGCATACATGACAGTCGGAGAAGTCGTCGCCTTCATCGTCGGATGGTGTTTAATGCTCGAATATTTACTTGCCGTTGCAGCAGTAGCTGTCGGTTGGTCTGGTTATTTGCAATCATTACTACAAGGGTTCAATATACACCTACCCGCCATAATCGCCTCGGCCCCCGGCGTAGGAAAAGGTGGTCTCATCGATTTACCAGCTGTCTGCATTTTACTTCTTATTACTGGTCTTTTAAGTTTTGGTATACGTGAAAGTGCACGCATTAATAATATTATGGTTCTTATTAAACTAGCTGTTATCATTGCCTTTATCGTAGCAGGCGCAAAATATGTAAAACCTGAAAACTGGACACCGTTCATTCCATTCGGATACGACGGTATTATTACCGGAGCTGCCACTGTATTCTTCGCCTTTTTAGGTTTTGATGCAATCGCAACCGCTGCAGAAGAAACGAAAAAACCGCAGCGTGACTTACCAATTGGTATTATCGGTTCTCTTCTTATTTGTACTGTTTTATATATGATCGTATCTTTCGTTTTAACAGGTATGGTTCCTTATACGCAATTAGACGTTTCTGATCCAGTTGCATTTGCATTGCATTTCGTTGGTGAGGATGCAATTGCAGGACTACTCGCTGTTGGAGCGATGACTGGAATGACAACCGTTCTCTTAGTCGTTATGTATGGACAAGTTCGAGTTTCGTATGCGATGAGCCGTGACGGTCTACTTCCAAAAGCGTTAGCACGTGTAAATAAAAGAGTAAAAATCCCTTTATTAAATACGTGGATTACTGGCGTTATTGCCGCTTTATTAGCAGGACTTTTAGATTTACATTTGCTAGCAAATTTAGTAAACATCGGTACGTTAACAGCCTTTACATTCGTTTGCTGCGCGGTACTTATTTTACGAAAAACACATCCTGATTTAAAACGTGGATTCCGTACACCTTTCGTACCTGTATTACCAGTTGTCGCGATTCTTTGCTGTTTATATTTGATGGCTAATTTATCTAAAACGACATGGATTAGCTTTATAGCTTGGCTTATAGTCGGTTTATGCTTCTATTTCTTCTACTCTAGAAAGCATAGCCATTTAGCTACCGAAAAAACGAATGATGAACAGAAAAAAGCATAACAAAATAGCTCGCCGTTTTAGCGGCGAGCTATCTTTCTGTACAATTATATTTTTTCGTTAACGATTGTAAAATGAAAAATATGCCGATGCAAGCTGTAAACCACGCCCAATTTCCTATTGGTGTAGAATATTTAAAAACGCCAATACCTACAAGCACTATGAAAATGATTACTTGATATATGAGCTTCCACTTTTGCATATATTCCCTCCTTTACTTCGTTCCCTTCTTTTTATTCTTCCAGGCATTCAAACTATCAAAGAAAAAGTTAATAAATAACGTTCCTAGTCCTGCTAATAAGAAAGTCATTAAAAATAAAACCCAAATACTTTTCTCTTTTAAGAAATAATATCCTACAAGGAGCACAACCGCGATCCATACATATTCAAGAATTCTTTTTAGCTTTTTCTGTTCCAAATTATTCGCTCCTTCTTTCTATGCTACTTTTAGTATAACAAAAAAGAAGCCTATCATGATAAGCTTCTTTTCTTCTCTCTTATTTGTTCATACTTTTTTCAACGAGTGAAATCGCATATTCTAATGTACGATTCATCGTTTCTACCTGTGCATCTTTTACCTTCGCATCTTTTAATACAGCTTCTGCAACTGTAATTTTTTGTTGCAATGATTTCACTGAACCATCTGTTACATTTACGGCTTGCGCTTTCTTCACTACTGCTTTTGCAGATTCAATATTGATCTGTAATTTTTCTTTCGGTGTTTTTGGTTGTTCTTCTGCCACTTTTGATTGTACGAATGTTACATTAGCTGTTTTTAATTCGTTATATGTTTGAATAATTTGTTCCCCAGTACTTCCTACATTTTCAAATGCTTGCTTAGCAGTGTTATAGCTTTTTTCTAGTTCTTGAAATGCTTCCTTTGAATATTGACCTGGCTTACCACCAAACTCATACGTACCATCTAACACTTCCTTTACTTTTCCTAGCTCCTCATATAATGCGTTGACTTGCTCTAACTTCGTACGGTTAGAAAATTCATTGTACGCTGCTAATACTTCTGAAGAACTTAACGCTTTACTATATAATTTTGCAAGCGCGATTTGACCGTTTAATGGAATGCCGCCATTTCCATTGCTATCAGGATCCGCTCCAAATGCAAATGGTACGTTCGGGCTATAAACTTTTCCTTGAGCTAACTGACTATTTACTTTTTTACCATCTACGTAAATTGCCACTTCGCTTCCGTTATATGTTCCTGTTAAATGATACGTTTTGTTCGCTTCCAATTGAACGCCAACACGTTTGTAGCTACCGCCAATGTGAGCCCATAATTCAACATATCCACTTCCTGTAGACTCAAAACCAATTCCGCCGCTCTCTGTATTTTGCAAAATACCTTGTCCGCGAATTTCATTCATTGAAAACACAGTTTCTAACGTAAACGTATTTGCTATTTTCTCTTTTTGTGCTGCTGAAAATGGAATATATCCAAATGTATTAGCTTTTCCATTTAACTTCATAACATTCTTTTTCAATGCTTTATCATATTCAATAGTCACATTACCCTTCAATTCACCTTTTGTACCAAATGGTGAATTGTCTTTAAATGTACCATCTGAGAAATTCACATCAAAAATATCAGCCTTTGGTACTTTCACATTCGGATCAATGTTATCTTTTTTCGTAGTAATTTCTGCCGTTAACGGTTGCACACTTTCATTACCAAATGAATCAATCGCGACTACTTCAAACGTATATGTTCTCCCGCCATCTAATCCTGCAAGTGTAAATGTCAGTTCTTTCGGCACTGGGTCACGATAAAACTCTGAAAATGCTAGTAATTTATTTTTTATTTCTCCAGTTTGCTTATCTCTAGCTTGTACGCGATAAGAATGAACAAGAAGGTT
Organism: Bacillus sp. AY2-1; assembly: GCF_008368965.1. NCBI lineage: Bacteria > Bacillati > Bacillota > Bacilli > Caryophanales > Bacillaceae > Bacillus > Bacillus sp. AY2-1. Next base: position 36,938 of record NZ_QPEL01000070.1, read on the forward strand.
GTCCAATGCTTGCATGAATGTTACTGTTGCTGCATTTTCTGTTACATTCGATACTGATAACTTTGCATCTTTTGCAAAAGATGGCTTTTCTTTATCACGATCTTCTACATGTGTAAAAGTTTCTTTCTTTGATGGCAACTGAATTTTCCATGGCTCGCCTGTCCAAGAATTCGTATGGAAATCGCGTCGATTAATCGTTACTTCTTTATCGTCTACTTCTACTAATAAACCTTGGCTTAATGCACGCGATTCTGAAGGAATATTCCCTTGCACTTTGCCACCCTCTACCTCCATATAGCTTACAGAAGAGGTACCAACAGATGTAAAGTCCTTTTGATGAATCGATCTTGGATCATCTAGTGGATAATGCGAATGACCTGAAAACGTAATGACTTGTGGATATTCTTTTAATACTGCATTAATTTTTGCACTATCCTTCGTTCCCCATTCTTGGCTACCGTACACTGTATCTTTAATATGTTGATGTAAAAATACAAAAATCGGTTTTTCTGGATCATCTTTTTGCGCCTTTGCCATTTCTTCTTTTAACCAATTAATTTGTTTGTCCGAATAATACCCATGTGTCGTTTCATTTTCTGGAGACATTACGATAAAATGATACCCTTTTACCACTTTATGATAATAAATTGATTCCATTCCTGTTTTTTCTAAGAAACGCTTCTGTGCTCCCTCTACTGATAAACCGTTCCAATAATCATGATTACCTAGAGAATTCATTCGTACCGCATCTTTATTTGCATTGTCATTATACACTTGCATGAAACGATCATATTGCTGCACAGACCCTGAATCAGTAAAATCACCTACAATAACAAAAGCATCTTGCTTTGGTGCGATTGAATTAAATTGCTCAATTGCTCGTTTCCAGCGGAACATATCATCCGTTTTATTATCTTTAATATGCACATCACTTACAACTGGGAAAACGATTTTCTTCTCACTTGATGCCTTTTCTTGCTTTTTCTCTTCCGCTTTGACTGATGTACTCCACGGAAATGATACAAATGCTAATACAAAAACCATCAATAATCCAATAAGACCTTTTACTTTTCGTAAAGCAATTCTTTCCACGTGAATCCTCCTCATAATAATTGATTCATTACAAGGGCTATTTTATCTAATACATGTTAATGTCGTTTAAATAACAAATGAACTTTATTAGATTTTTGTAAATATACAGTTAATTAGAAATTAAGTCCAACATTCCTCGTACTATTGTATACAACCACCTTTTGTCTAAAAGAGTCTGATCATTCTTTTCCTATGACTATTCACATATAATCTTTTCTATAACACTAATGATAAGTTAAGGTTTAAGCCTATTAGACAATCTTAATTTTTAATATTTCCTTCTTTTTTTAACACATCGGCCATGCTTTTACATTTAATAGTAGTAAAAGACCACTTAAAAGGAGGGGTTGTATTGAAGAATAAAAAAAATATCGGCTGTTTCGCTCCTTTATCTATTATTTGTCCAGCCCCTTGTCCACCGCCCCCTCCTCCAAATCCAAATTGCGAGCGAGTAACAAATGAATTTGCAGGGAATTTCCTTATAACTAATAACACCATTCCTTCTACCAAAGATGCATCACAATCAATGATACTGTGGCAAAGTGATGGGATACTACTTATATCAGGTACTGTTTCGGTTTACAATAGTACTAGCAGCACAGAATCAATTACAATTCAAATCGTTGGAGCCGCAACCAATATTTTCACTGTGTTTCCTGGTAATACAATATCGTACACAGGAAAAAACTTACAGTCAGTCAGTATTATCAATATAACAAGTAATCCTTCACTATATTTAGAAGGCAAGTACTGTTGCGAATTTACATGTTGCTTATAGAATACCAATTTCATTACTTTCTCAAAAAAAAAGCATACCGTTCACGGTATGCTTTTTATGAGATTGGATAACGTACTGTAATACAAAACTCACCTTGATTAACAGTCGTTCCTGTCGTAGTAATTCGGACAGTAGTAAAATATCGGACAGTGAAAGTACCACTACTTTGTGGTTGTACAGTAATTGTATCAACTACTGTTGCCCCTACTAAAAAATCAACTGTAATCGGGTTGGCTCCCACATCGTATTTCACGTAACCTGAACCATATACTTCTTGCGTGATATTATTTGTATATACAATTTGAGTACCAGCACCTGTAATAGACCAGTCTGTACATACTTGGTCTTGCACAAGTGTTTTATTAGAACAACAAGACAAACTGGAACTTCTCATTCCCATTTTGAACCTCTCCTATTCTGCTATGAAAGTGGATAACGTGTTGTAATACAAAATTCTCCCTGATACGTTCCAGCAGGTGTTGCAGGTAACACAACTTGTATACTATCAAAGCGGCGATACGTAAAAGCAATACTCGTTCCTGGGTTTAATGTTTGTGTATCAATTGTACCCCCAGCAGAATCAAGTACCTCTACAGTAATTGGGCCTGGTCCAACATCATATTTAACAAAACCAGTACCAACTACGTTTTGGTTAATATTATTTGTATAGAGAACATTATCAATTGCTGTTGCAACTACAGTAGCAGACCACGGACTACACACTTTATCTTGCACATAATTTTTATCTGGACAACAAGTTAATGCTGACCCTGAGCACTCACAAGACATAGTTGTTTCCCCTCTCTCTTTTATATTCCCTATATGTGTATGTCCCTCAGAGTCTTTTGCCTGTACTATTCATCTATTTTCAAAAAATATTCAAATGACTAGATAGATTCCGTTTTATTTCTTTTCTTCATATATTTATAGACAAAGATACTAGCAACGATAAGAATAACGCCTCCTAATATCGGTAGCATATATTGCCCAACAACGTCCGCTGCTTTTTCCCAATGAGGACCTAATTTCATTCCAAAATAAACATATAAAGTCGTTAATGGGAACATTGCTACAAATGTATATATACTAAATTTCCATATGTTCATTTTCGCCATACCACACGGAACAGAAATAAGCGTTCGAACTCCTGGCACAAAGCGTCCAACAAATGCTACAACCGGTCCATATTTCTCAAAGAAATCATCTGCTTTTTGAATTTGTTCTTCTTTAATGAAGAAGTATTTCCCGTATTTTATTAATAGAGGACGACCGCCGTAATAACCGAGTGCATATAACGTTAAAGGTCCTGTCGTTCCGCCAAGGGTTCCGGCTAGTACAGCAAGCCAAAAATTCATATCTCCCTCGTACACCCAATAACCAACCATGGGCAAAACTACTTCTGCTGGAATAAATTCAAACGTTAATGCTAACACAACTCCAAAATAAGAAAACTGCTTTAAAAACTCGATTATATCTAAAATAATTTGCTCCATATTTTTAACTCCTATCCTACGTTTACGTTATGCTTTTCTTGTAATTGAACTGGCGCCATTTTTACAATTCGGTTCAAAATAAATAACACAATTCCAATATCATCTAAAATACTGATAAACGGTAAGAAGTCTGGAATTAAATCGAGCGGCATCGCAACATAACCAACTAAAAACGCAATAGATAAAATTTTCTTCTTTATTGAAACCTCTTTTGAAGTGAAAAAGTCAAATAGAAATGGAACAAATCGGCGAACATGAAATACAACTCTTAATCTACTAATAAGTTTTTTCATTTTTATATCTCCTCTCTTTGTATACAAAAAGGACCCTACCAAACATGGTAAGGGTCCTAAAAAAGACAATAAGGGGCCTTTACCATTGCTGGTAAAGGTCTCACTAACAACGGAACGTTGCCAATAAAGCCGAGGGTTTCTCCCTGTAATGACGACTTTACTGTAATAAGTTACTCCCCTTTATAGACAATTTTATACACTCACATTAAAATATTTCGAAGGGCTTGTCAATATATTTTATATCTCAGGCTCTCCCGCTTACTCTTCACTAAAAAAGCAAATAAACGTATAGGAAATTTCTTACTATCTCATAATATACATAATCATTTGTAAGGAAAGGAGAGACTTCATTTGCATACCGTATGGAAAGGTGCACTCTCACTTGGATTATTAAATATAGGAATTAAACTATATAGTGCTGTAGAAGAAAACGATATAAAATTTTTAAGTCTCCATAAAGAATGCTTAACACCTATTAAATATAAAAAATTTGCTCCCGATTGCACGGATGAAGAAATCGATGATACAGATATTGTAAAAGCCTATGAATACGCACCTCATAAATACATTATTATAGATGAAAAAGAATTGGCTGAATTACAAAAAGCTCACGAACCACGCTCCATTCGTATTATATCTTTTGTCCAAAATAACGAAATCGATTCTGTTCTTTATGACCGTTCTTATTTTATAGGCCCTACCCCAGGACATGAAAAATCATATTTATTATTAAAAGAGGCTCTTGAACGTACAAATAAACTTGGGCTTATTCATATTTCTATTAGAAAAAAACAACATTTAGCTATTATCCGTAACTTTGAAGATGGGCTTATGTTACAAACTATTCACTATCCTAATGAAATTCGCGATACAACAAATACACCTAACTTACCAAGTAATGAAAATTATCCTATTCAAAAACAAGAACTCACAGCAGCAATTAATTTAATCCACCACCTTACAAATCCTTTTGAACAAGAAATGTATACAGATGAGTATAAAGAAGCACTTACCGAACTAATCGAAAACAAAATTGAACAACAGGAAAAAACCGAAACAATCTCTCCAACTCCAAACATCATCAATATTATGGAGACATTACAGGCAAGTATTGAACAAGCGAAAATAAAAAGAGAAAATAAAACAGAAAAAGAAGCCAAATAAAATTGGCCTCTTTTTTCTTTAAAGCGGATTACATTTTGGTATCTCAAGTCCAGATGATTGCGCTAATTTTAATAAGTAATAACATTCTTCTCTTGCCATATGATCCGCCATTCTAGCAGATAATGTACTTAATATTTCATTCGATAACTCTAGCTCTTCAACTTCATGGAGAAAATGTGAAAATAATTTCAACTCAAGTGAAACATCTTTTGTAAACTTCTTTAATGCAGGAAAATGATGAAGCTCTGTCCGTAAATACCCTGTCATCTCAACTGCCTTTAAGTAAAATTTTTCAAAGTGCTTCGTGAATTCTTCACTTTTCTCTTTTAATCTTTTTTCAACAAGATCTAGTCCACCAGAAATAGATCCTGCATGACCAGCCGCATCTGTTAACCAAACGAGGTGATAATGTAATTCATGAAAAACAGGCGGAACTTCTCCTTTCTTTAAAAATTCTAACACTGTTATATACTCTTCTACTTCGTTTACCATATGATTGATGAAAGTTGGCGTAAAATGAATAGTGATTTTTCCCTCGAGTTGTTTCTGTATAATACTTAATTTAAACATTCTTATTTCCTTTGCGGCTCGTTCTGCCTCTTTTGAAAATGTAATGAGATTCACATTATGTACTTTATTTAAAAGATTCGTAAATGTTTCAAGAAAATAAGCGGCCTTCTTTATATCCTCTTTTTCCTTCGGAGCTAATGCATCAAGTAAAAATTGCGAATGATCAGTAAGAACCTTTAGCCAAAATTGATGCTCAAACAACGCACTTTCTTCATAATTTCTCTCCACTAAATCCCCTCCTTTTATTCGGCCTTCTCTATCACTTGAAGTTTGTATCCATCTGGGTCTTGTACTACAATACTCTTCTCACTTTTGTTTTCCATATATAAAATTTCATAAAACGCTAGCTTCTTTTTTAACTTCTCTATGTTAGAAATCGAAAATGTTAAACCATCGCATGAATTCGTAACACTCTTCTCTCTTCCTCCTAACATGCGATTCATAACAAAACTAATTCTCGTTGAATCGGCATCATACCAAACACCTGTAATATCTAATTGCGGCCTCAATGAACTAGGTGTTATTCCTAAAATTCCTTCGTAAAAATACAGAGTTTCCTTTAAGTTCTTTACTTCTAACACAATTAAATTTTTTACATTCTCCACATTCATTCCCCCTGCACTTATTACTTTTTTATATGTGTCATAAAGGCCTATTATGTCTGAATATAATACGTAGTAATGAACATTTAAGGAGGTTTATTCGTGAATAAATATATGAGATCATTCGTGCCCTATCATAGTCCTCTCGATCCTTGTCCTCCTATCGGAAAAAAATATTATTCTACTCCTCCTAATTTATTTTTAGGCTTTCAACCGCCAAACTTACCGCAATTCACGCCAAAAGAAGCACTACAAAAAGGGACTTTATGGCCTGTTTTTTATGACTATTATGAAAATCCTTATAAAAAAGGGCGGTGACTACTGACGTGACTCAATCGCTACCAGAAGAATACTATCAGCTTTTACTGGAGCTTCAAGAACTGGACTTTGTACTAGTTGAACTCACTCTTTATTTAGATACACATCCAGATGACACCGCTGCGATTAATCAATTTAATGATTTTTCCTATAAACGGAGAGTATTAAAACAAAAGATGGAAGAAAAATACGGACCACTCCAACAGTTTGGAAACAGCTATTCTAATGCCCCTTGGGAATGGAGCAAAGGTCCTTGGCCATGGCAAATATAAAGGAGAGAAACTATGTGGATTTATGAAAAGAAATTACAATACCCAGTTAAAGTGGGAACTTGCAATCCAGCACTTGCAAAATTATTAATTGAGCAATACGGCGGTGCAGATGGCGAGTTAGCTGCTGCACTACGTTACTTAAATCAACGTTATACAATTCCTGATAAAGTCATTGGCCTTCTTACTGATATTGGCACAGAAGAATTTGCTCACCTTGAAATGATTGCTACGATGGTTTATAAGCTGACGAAAGATGCGACTCCTGAACAGATGAAGGCAGCTGGTCTTGACCCTCATTACGTCGACCATGACAGCGCTCTTCATTACCATAACGCTGCTGGTGTTCCATTTACTGCAACCTATATACAGGCTAAAGGTGATCCAATTGCCGATCTATACGAGGATATTGCAGCTGAAGAAAAAGCACGCGCAACATATCAATGGCTCATTAACTTATCAGATGATCCAGATATAAATGACAGCCTACGCTTTTTACGCGAACGAGAAATTGTCCATTCACAACGTTTCCGAGAAGCAGTTGAAATTTTAAAAGAAGAACGTGATAAAAAAATATTTTTTTAAAACATGTATCCTAGCGGTATGTGTTTTTTTATGTTAAAAGTTAAATCCTTCCTATTAAACATATAAATAGTATATTTATTCGATTTAATGCATTATTTTTTAATATTTTCAAAATTCCCTATTGCTTTCTAATCATCAGACCTTTAAAATAATAACAGTTACTCGACAAATTATTTGAATTTTCGACAAAAAATACTCATTAGGAGGATTTTCTTTATATGCGTACAACTTTAAAACCAGCGCAAATACTTTCGATTAGTTTATTACTATTCGCAGTTTTCTTCGGTGCTGGTAATATGATTTTCCCGCCCCTTCTTGGTCTTTCTTCCGGAGAAAATATGTGGGTTTCCATTACAGGGTTTATTATTACAGACGTCGGTTTATCTTTACTTGCTATCGTTGCTGTTGCCCTTGCTGGTGGTAGTTTTAACACTTTAGCGAGCCGTGTTCATCCAAAATTCGCAGCAGTATTCGCTATCATTATTTATCTTTCAATCGGCCCACTATTTGTTATTCCACGAACTGGATCTGTATCTTATGAAATTGGGATTGTACCACTTTTCCCAGATCAATGGTATTCTATGTTAGTTTTTAGTGCGATTTTCTTTACAGTCGTTTACTTCTTATCATTAAATCCATCCAAGCTAGTAGATCATATCGGTAAAATATTAACGCCAATTTTACTTGTAATTATTGCAATTATGGCAACAAAAGCGATTCTTTCACCAGGAACGTTTGCAGAACCTATCGGTGACTATAAAGACATCCCGTTTTTCAAAGGATTTCTTGAAGGATTTTTAACGTTAGATGCAATTGGGGCTCTCGTACTATCAACAATTGTTGTAAATGCAATTCGTCAAAATGGTATACAAGAGAAGAAATCTATCGCAAAATATACAATCATTTGCGGAAGTATCGCTGCTCTATTCTTAACAATTGTTTACTTCTTACTCGGTTATATTGGAGCTTCAAACGGAAACTTAGGACAATTCGAAAACGGTGGGCAGCTATTAGCTACTGTTATGTATCAATTCTTTGGGACAAGCGGTAATATTTTATTAAGTATCGCCATTATCTTCGCTTGTTTAACAACGGCAATTGGTGTTGTGAGTGCATTTGCAAATTACTTCACAACAGTGCTAACAAATGTTTCATACAAAAAGCTTGTACTATACGTTTGTATCTTTAGTTTCGTTATTTCAAACTTAGGATTAAGCTTATTAATTAAAATCACATTACCTGTATTAATTATTTTGTACCCAATTACGATCATTTTAGTTTTCGTATCATTTATCGATAAATATACGAAACGTAAACCTTCTGTCTACATTGGAGCGATGATCGCAGCGTTTATTATTAGCTGTATTCATGCACTTGATAATGTGGAAATGATACCAGATTTTATCGCTAATATCGTACACACCATTCCTTTTTATAACTTAGGAATTGGCTGGATCATTCCAGCAATAATCGGTGGTATAATTGGATACTTTATTCCGCAAACAGAAGCTGCAGGTGAAGTTTCTACAAAATAAAAAAAAGAAGCAAGCATGAAATCCATGCTTGCTTCTTTTTCTCTTCACATCGTATGTTTAAAAGTAAATAAATCTTCTTTTGACTGCACAACAGATTGTTCCGCTTCTACTACGTCCTTCTTTATCTCTCCTCCTAATCTTACTTTCAACATCGCCTCTTCTATACTTTTTACAATCATATTTCCTGAAAAAATAGTAAGTCCAAAAAATGTAATCGGAACGAGAGGGATCCACGGATTCACTGTTAATGATCTAAAATAGACTCCAATTAAGCCTGACCATTCATGTGTGTATGATTCTATTTCTTCTATCGGTCCTAAAAACTGAACTGTTCCGCCAAAGAATATTTCTAGTAACCCTAAGTGCAGTAAAATAGTAAGAGTTTGCGTAAACTGCTGAAAAAATACAAGTATAAACGTCATATAGAGATGTGGGAAAATATGCTTTATAACAATATGCCTTCTCGATCCACCTAATATGCACGCAGCTTCAATAAATTCTTCGGTTCTCAACTTACGGACTTCCTTCGCAACATACAGTGCAATAACTGGCATCACAAGCATTACAAGTAATAAAACTTGAAACGAAGCCCTTTCAAAAAAGGTTGTTGTTTCCTCTCCACTCCCAAATGCATTTGCAAAGTGAAGAAAAAAGTACGCAATCATAACTGTTGGAATAACTGTAAAACTATCAAAGAAAGCCTCAATTTTTGAAAACCCTCTTTTTACATATGTTCCAAGCACAACACCAAAAAACACACCTATCACCATTCTAAGTGCCGCAATTAAAATAGATATACCAATCGTCCACTTCGCACCTTCAATGACTAAATGTAACAGGTCGTATCCTTTCCGGTCTGTCCCGAGTAAAAATTGTAATGAAGGTGAAAACGGTGGCACTTGTGGATTTTCATCTGCATCATATTGCAATGTAACTTGCCTAATGTGTCCATCATTCCATAACGTATTTCCGATGCTCAAAAGAACTAATATGAGAAGAAACCCAATACTTATCCAAAATCTTTTATCGCGTTTTATATACATCCACATATTATAATCTCTCCTTCATCGCAGTTGGAATGAAATAATGAAACAGCTTGAATAAAATAAATATCGGGATATATATAAGCAGCATACTAACGATGAAAACCTCAACTCTAATACCCTCATACGATTTCAAAAACATAAAAATACCACCCGTATTAAAAATCCATTCTATAATATATAAATTAGATAACATAAAAAAGATATTCGTTTTCGCAAAGAATAATGTACTAAGCAACACATTTCGTAAAATATGACGATTTAAAATATGAAAACGCCCCAGCCCTTTCGCCTTAGCAAATAGTACATAATCTTTTTCTAGTTCATTTTCAAAACGAATCACTACCATTTTTACAAACATAATCGTAGTCGGGATGCTCAAACACAATATTGGCAACCCTCTAATCGACTCGCCTCCAATTGACGCAATTTGAAAAGGTAAAAAACCTGTTTGTTTAAAAAACCATACAACTAAGATTTGTGATACTAAAATAAGAAGAATATCTGGAATGGATTCTAGGAAGATAAGAAATGATTTAATTCGATGTTGTATACGCGGTGAACTACTCATAATTACATAAACAATGCAAAATGCTACAAATAATGAAATGAAAAAAGCAGCCAAAAAAATAATAATCGTTTCTTTATAATGGACGAACAACTGTGGAAATAAAAATTTACCTCTCACATATTGCAAATTGGAAATATCCATTAAGTTCACAAACACTTCTTTTAAAGTCTGTATGTACTTTGATACATCCACCTTAAATCCATAAAATAATTTCGGCAAAGCCCCTAAAATAATAATCCCCAAAATCGAAATAAGAAATTGAATCGTCACTTCCATTCCATTTAGAAAAACTTTTTTGACCACGTTTTCCCTTCTCTCTATATATAATTTACCCCCTAATTTTATTCTTAATTTTCAGAATTGTAAATATTTTAAAGATAAAAAATCACTAGGCTATGATCCTAGTGATTCTTTATGCGCATGCCTCTCTCTTTTCGCAAACGGCATATACAAAGTGTAACATCCAATAAGCGCAGCTATTTCTAATGAAATAATATAGTAAGGATGCGGCCCTAACATATCGAGTAATGAAGCAGTTTCTGGCTTATGAGCTAAAAACATATAATTACCGCCTGTTTTGTAATTTACAAACGAAACAATCAGAATCAATATGTTTAAAAATATCATCGTACGTTTAATAGATTGTAATGTAGGACGATACCCTTCTACCCAAGTCATAAAGAGCGGTGCCCAAATGAGCAATACATGTGCGATGAAATATTCAATGAAACGAAAATGTGGAAAAGTATACTGCAAGTTCGGCGTTAAAATGGCTTGTGATGCACCAATAATTCCTGTAAAAAATACAATCTCATATATGCGGTAACTTTTCGTTACAATCATAATCGACGCTAATAATAAACTAATCGTACATAACTCAAACGGTAATGAAGTAGCTAGCTCAAAAATCCCCGCTTTCCACTCCCACATATAGAGCCCAATTTCACTACCTATAAATAAAAATGCAATCGCATATCGAACCGTTATATTCCACTCACTTTGACGCAATAAATCTTGGTATTGATACAGAAAAAATATCCCCACCAACATAATAAATAATATAAGGACGTGTTGTCTTGAGTATGGAATAAACGATTTTAATGGATGCGCACTAAAATAAGCTTCCATCTTCCTTCCTCCTCTCCTTCATACAATATTATTGTAAGAAAGAAACAACGAGTCAATTCATTTGCTTATACTAGGACAACCTCTACCTTACATTTACATATTCATACCTTACAAAACTGTAAGGTTATTGTAAGCTAAAACGATTTGTCAGATTCTTCACCTCTTCTATACTTAATGTAGATACTAAAACGAACGAAAAGGTGATAAATAGATGAAAAAGAAAAATAAAGTGTTAATTACTAGTGTAGTAGCAATTGGAATTGCAGCTGGATCATACTTTGCATTTGCTGGTGGTGGCGGTTCAGAAGTAGCAATGGCATATAGCGGATATAAAGTAACTGAAAAACAAATCCAAAACGCGCAAAAATTTGGTGGCGAAGTTATTCCAAACGGAATTGAAACTATTTCATTCGATCCAACAAAAGGAACATATGAATTAGCTGTAAAAAAAGGCGATGAAGTGAAAAAAGGTCAGCTTCTGTTTAAATACAATGACCCTACTGCTAAACAAGGTGTAACAGAAGCAGAAATGCAAAAGAAAATCGCACAAAAAGAAGTAACGTTGTTTCAAAAACAAATTGATGCAGCGAAACAAAAATTACAAAAAGATAAAAATGCAGGCCTTCCTTCTGAAGCATTAAAAGCATCAGAAGTTGAAGTTGGGCAATTAGAATCACAACTTGAAATGAAAAAGTTTGAAGTTGAAAAAGCTGATGAAATGATTAAAGCAGCAAAAGAAAAAGTAAACACACTTTCTGTAACAAGTCCTGCTGATGGCGTAATTGATGATATCGTGAAAACTGCTGACGAAAAAACAGGTATGAGCGGAATTACTCTTCGTCACGCTGGTCAATTCAAGGTAAAAGGTCAACTTTCTGAATATGAGCTTGCTAGTATGAAAGTTGGGCAAGAAGTAACTGTTTCCTCAAAAACTGTCGCTGGTAAGACTTGGACAGGAAAAGTAACAGAAATCGGTTCTACACCATTAAAGAGCATGGATGAAAATAAAACTGTTTCTAACTATCAATTCACTGTCACATTAGATAATAGTGACGAACTACAAAACGGCTTCCACGTATACGTAACAAGTAAATCTGGCGAAGCAACTGGTACAATTGTTCCGAAAAGCAGTATCGTGAAAAAAGGTGACAAAAATGTTGTCTTCGTTGTAAAAGACGGTAAAGCGAAAGAACAAGCAGTTACTGTTGAATTCGAGACTGATAGCGAATCAAAAGTTTCTGGAGTGAAAAAAGGAGAGGAAGTTATCTCTAAACCTGAAAAAGACTTAAAAGATGGTATGGAGGTTGTCGCCCAGTGATTAACTTAAAAGGCATCACGAAATCCTTCCAAAATGGTGCAGAATCCGTTCAAATATTACACGGAATTGACGTAACACTGAATCAAGGAGAATTCACTTCTATTATGGGACCTTCTGGTTCTGGTAAATCAACATTAATGAACATTATTGGTTGCTTAGATAAACCGACGACGGGTACGTACGAACTAGCTGGACAAAACATTTCAAACATGTCTGAAACAGAACTTGCACATGTTCGTAATAAAGAAATCGGATTCGTATTCCAAAACTTCATGTTATTACCGAGACTTACAGCACTTCAAAATGTAGAGCTACCTCTTATTTACGCTGGAGTTGATAAAAAAGAAAGACGCGAACGCTCATTAGCCGCTTTAACAAAAGTCGGTTTAGCTGATCGCGCTACTCACTTACCAAACGAATTATCCGGTGGTCAAAAGCAACGTGTCGCCGTTGCCCGCGCAATCGTAAATAACCCAAAATTCATTTTAGCCGATGAACCGACGGGAGCACTTGATACGAAAACAAGTACACAAATTATGGACCTCTTTTACGAATTAAATAAACAAGGCTCAACAATCATTATGATTACCCATGACCGTGAAATCGGGGAAGCTGCAGCACGTCAAATTGTAATTCGTGACGGAAATGTCGTCCAAGATTGGAGAGGTTAATTTTGAATACGAGTGAAAATATACGCATGGCCCTTTCCTCTATCTTTGCTCATAAAATGCGTTCCATCTTAACGATGCTAGGTATTATTATCGGTATTAGTGCCATTATTACTATCATTTCAATGGGTGATGGTACAAACGCAAAGTTTAAAAAAGAATTAGGCCAAGGAAAAGATAACGAAGTAACGATTTACTACAACAATCCTGATTACGGAACAGATAGTGCCAAAATCACACCTGATATGCTAAACCGTCTGCAAACTGTACCAGGCGTTAAAGATGTATATCCAGACGTAAGTATGAAAGTAAAAGCATCTGCTGGTTCAAAAGATGTAAATCTTGATTTAAAAGGTGGAACAGGCGCCTTTATGAAAGATTCGAAAATAAAATTAGTTCACGGTCGTGAATTAAATGACAGTGAACTAAACCAAGCAATCCCTGCTGTTATATTAAATGAAGAAGCTTTCAACAAATTATTTAGTGGTTGGGAATCAAACCAATACACAGATATAAAAGGAAAGCCTTATAAAATAGTCGGTGTATACGAAACGAAAAACGACTTTGGAATGCCTATGCCTGAAGGTTATACATCACTTGAAAATGCACCTGTAATTTCAGGAGTAAATGAGTATGACTCCGTAAGATTAACAATGACCTCTCCGACAGAACGTAAAAGTGTAGAAAAACAAGCCGTTTCTGTCTTAAACGAACTGAAAGCTCCTAAATTTGAGCACAAATTCGAAGCACAAGACTTAGGTGAATTTACGAAACAACTAGACGAATCAATCGGTATGATGAAAATGGTATTCGGTGGTATTGCTGCTATCTCCTTACTTGTTGGTGGTATCGGTGTAATGAACATCATGCTCGTATCTGTAACAGAACGTACACGTGAGATTGGTATTCGTAAAGCTCTTGGTGCAACACGTGGTAAAGTATTAACACAATTCTTAATCGAATCTTGTATTTTAACAGGACTTGGTGGTTTCATCGGATTCATGCTCGGTATTTTCTTCGCTTGGATCGTCTCAATCTTTGCTGGATGGCCACTCGTTGTCTCAAAAGAACTTGGACTTCTTGCAGTAGGTATTTCAATGCTGATCGGTATTGCATTCGGACTACTACCAGCTAACAAAGCTGCAAAACTTGATCCAATTGAATGTTTACGATATGAATAAACAAAAACGTAGGAGTTTACACTCCTGCGTTTTTTATTTACCTATTAAATCGAGTTTCTTCTATTATATATGTTTCACGTTACAACTATCATTCTATTACTCTTCATTATTTATAGGTACTAAGGCTATTATCTAATCCTATTATTGCAAAAATATTATGTAACAGACGAAAATCAAGGCGTAATTTTTTCCATACATCGACTGATTTTGTAACAATTATATCGATATTTTATTAAATTTCACCTCGTTTATATGTTTTCACACCTAAAAACATTATCATTTCATAACTAATTTTTCATTCAAACAGTAAAATACATCATTCTTGTAACACTACAGACACTCACGAGAAACATTACTGTAATATTATTAATGTTACAGTAATTGAAATGCTACTCATTTTGTGTTTTATATGCCCTGATACGCCAAAAAACAACAAGGAAGCGCTATCAGGATATTTATGGAATTGTTACAGAATATTAATGCCCCGTTACGAAAGCTTTGTAATTATATGTTTTTCGCAAATAAGAAAATAATGGTTGCTATAATGAGGTCAACGAAAACAAATGCAATGGAGGCTATTATGAAAAAATTTATGGGTATAGCAACAGCAGCGGTTTTTGGTCTTGGGATTTTCACAACATCTGCTAAAGCAGAAACAATCGTAACGACTGACGTACTAAACGTACGAGAAAACCCAACTACTGAATCAAAAGTTGTAGGAAAATTATTAGATGGATATAAAGTAAATGTTTTACATACAGAAAATGGTTGGTCAAAAGTTCAATTGAATAGCGGTAAAGAAGCTTTCATAAACGCTGACTATACAAAAGACACTTACTACGTAACAGCAAACGTATTAAACGTACGTGCTGGTGCAAACACAGATTCAGAGATTCTTGGTAAGTTGAAAAAAGATGATATAATCGAAACAACACACCAAGTACAAAATGATTGGATTCAATTTGAATATAACGGAAAAACAGCTTATGTTCATGTTCCTTACTTAACAGGTAAAGCTCCAATTAAAGTTCAGCCAGTAGTTAAAGTTGAAAAAACAACTACAGTTCAAGATACAGCTAAAGTTCGTGAAGCAGTTAAAGCTCAAGAAGTAGCTGAAACTCAAGCAAAAGCTAAGGCCGCGGAAGCAACTAAAGCTCGCGAAGCAGCTGAAGCTCAAGCAGAAGTTAAGGCTCAAGAAGCGGCTAAAGCTCGTGAAGCAGCTAAGAAGCAGCTAAAGCTCAGGCAGATGCTGAAGCTCAAGCAGAAGCTAAAGCTCAAGAGGCGGCTAAAGCTCGTGAAGCAGCTAAAGCTTAAAGCTCGTGAAGCAGCTAAAGCTCAAGCAGATGCTGAAGCTCAAGCAGCGGCTAAGGCTCAAGAAGCAGCTAAAGCTCGTGAAGCGGCTAAAGCTCAAGAAGCAGCTGAAGCTCGTGAAGCAGCTAAGGCTCAAGAAGCAGCTGAAGCTCGTGAAGCGGCTAAGGCTCAAGAAGCAGCTAAAGCTCGTGAAGCGGCTAAAGCTCAAAAACCAGCTACACAACAACCTGCTGCAAAAGAAACTGAAACAAGTACACCATCATCTTCTCGTGAGTTACGTGTTGTAGCAACAGCTTACACAGCAGATCCACTTGAAAATGGTTATAAAGCAGGCGACCAAGTAAAATCAGCTATGGGTCATAACTTAACAGCTAATCCAAACATGAAACTAATTGCAGTTGATCCAAGTGTCATTCCATTAGGTTCAAAAGTATGGGTTGAAGGTTACGGAGTAGCAATCGCTGGTGATACTGGTGGGGCTATTAAAGGTAATAAAATCGACGTTTTAATGCCAGATAAAGGCACATCAAGTAGCTGGGGACGTAAAACAGTTACAGTTAAAGTATTAAACTAGTTATAAAAAAGAGTCAGTCTCATCGTTGAGGCTGGCTCTTTTTTTACTCTATTAAACTACTGAAAAATGACATAGTAAATGAAACTATATCAACGATTTTTCGAATATATCTATCGTAACTTATAATATATCAACGATTCGACAAGAGATATCGATTTACCGACAAATTTCGACGTTAAAAGTACTTTAATATTAAAAAGGCGGTCCAAAATTTGGACCGCCCCCTATCTTCTCTATTCCACACAAGTAAACTGCGTCCAAGCTCCTACATAATTTAGTAAGAATAACTCCTCTTCCGCAATTGTACCGACGATATTTTTCCGTTCATCTATCGGCATTTCTTTTAAAATGATTTGCAGTTCACCTTTATACTTTCCGAATGAGTTATTACCAATTACAACTTGCCCTCTTTCCTGTAGCACACTTTCGCGCACTGGGAAGTCATAGTCTTTATATTTTTTACGCACTTCTGTAGAACGTATCATATACTCTGTTATGTCGCCGCGTCTTACATGTAATTCTTGCAGCGTAGCTCTCTTCTCTACTTCAGTCGCTTCGTCTACAAAGTGCACTTTTAGCTGTAACATGTAGCGATTTAAATTTCCTAGTTTTTCTAACTCCTCTTCACTTGCATAAGCATTTCCGATAATGACATCATCAATTAGCCCTGTTGCCCATAAATGCTTCGCTTGTACTTCAATTGGTAAATTACGATGCTCTTCTAACGTACATAATCCGTCGTTAATATCCCATGGACCGATGTTTGCGGCATGTGATGTAATAAAGGCTGCACTGCGAATACCATGCTTTTTAAAGCGTTCACTACAGCGAATGAAATAATCGTACGGAAGACCAGTGAATTTTTGCGGATAAAAATTATGGCAACCAATTAAAGCTGATTTATTCGCTTGATGCGAAAGAATATTTTCTAAGTACGCAATATCGTTACTTACATTTAACTCGATTTTTAAACCGTACGGATTATTCGTCATTTTCGCTTCCGTCAATCCGTCAAAGCCTACATCTAATCGAATACCATCTGCACCTAACTCTGCGAAAAATGATAGATCACTATAACTAATACCAAGCTGATCAAACACAGCTGGAGCTACATCTAAAATAACTTCCATATTGTTATCTTTCGCATGATTAATAATCTCTTTAAATTCAGCTATAATTTCTTCTTTCGGACGATTCACAGATAACAAACAAGTAAATATTCTTGAAAAACCGTGTCGTGCCGCTGACGAAATATAAGCCATATCTTTTTCTTTCGTTGAATGTTCTGGATAAAGTGAAATCCCTAATTTACGCTCCATGCTTTTGCATCTCCTTCACACGTTGTATTAATGCCATGCTCGTAAATCTATATTTTGCAGATAAACATGTTGCACATAAAATTGTCGGTACAATAATTACGTACGGTGAGTGTAGACCTAACATTACATATGCACCCATTGAACAACCGATAAATAAAACTGATACTAGTAGTAACACTAATAAGGATTTACTTTGTACCCATTTCGAATAATGGGCAATACACTGTCCGATCACAAATGTAATTAAGATGATAATTGCTCCGAGCATTCTGTTTTCTCCTCTCCTGCTAATTGTTGTTTCTCATACATTTTGAAGAATGGATAGTAAATAACGAATGAGATTACAAAGTTAACAAGTACAAGTACACCAGCCATAATTGTCCAGTCCGTACTAATCACCGCTGCAATTGGTGCTAACATCGTAAATGGCAATTTCGCCATCATGAGTGGAATCATACCTGAAACAACTGCGAAATATGATACTGTCGTTGTCACTAACGGTGTAATAACGAACGGAATAATTAAGATTGGGTTCATTACAATTGGTGCCCCGAAAATAATTGGCTCGTTAATATTGAATAAACCTGGTACGAATGATAATCTACCTAACTCTTTTAGGAACTTAGATTTAGAGAACATAAACATAATTACTAAAGCTAACGTTGAGCCAGATCCGCCAATCCATACGAACCATTGAATGAACTGCTCTGTAAATAAGTTTGGTAACTGATGTGCATTTCCTGTAGCCGTGAACACTTCCATATTTTCAAGAATTGCGGAATCCCACATCGGACGAATGATTGGTCCTAAAATTGCCGGTCCATGTATACCAAATGACCAGAAGAACACGATTAAGAATACTGTTAATAAACCACCGAATAAGTTATTTCCTACTAGTACTGATTTTAATGGTGCGATTAAGTATGTAATTGTTGTATTTACATCGAATTTCAAACCGTAGCGAATGCCCCAGAATAAAAGAATAACTACTAATGTTGGAATTAATGCTGCAAACGAATTTGAAACTGCTGGTGGTACACTGTCTGGTAATTTTATTGAGATATTATGCTTAATCATAAAATGATAAATTTCCACTGCAATTAATGCTGTCACAATTGCGCCGAATAAAGACGTTGCACTTAATGTTCCTACTGAAATATATCGACCTGCATCAATAACACCTGGTACAGCTTTCGTAATTTGAATTGGTTCAACTGATGCTAGTAAAAAGGCGAGTACAGATAGTAGCCCTGCACTTAATTGATTGAGCTGATAAAAGTTCGCGAGCGAAGCCCCTACTCCAAACGCTGCGTATAAGGCCATTAGTCCTACTGTAAATCGGAATGGAATATCTAAAATATGGCGAAACGGTGCAATCCATTCCATATATGCATCAATTGGTAAATTTAAAAAGATAACGAAAAATGACCCGACGATCGTTAACGGTAATGTAGAAATAACCCCATTTCGAATTGCCAATAAATGTCGTTGTCCTGCAATCTTTTGCGTTGTTGGCATAATCTTTTGTTCCATAAAACTCATAAACCCATTCATCAATAGCCCTCCTCTTTCTCTCTACTATAAAAGAATGAAATAAACTTTATAACATTATAATGTTTATATTTAAAAAGATATAATTATGCTAAAACTAATTGTTCTGCTTGCCTAAGCACTTTCAAACCATCACACATGCCATAATCTCGTTGGTCTATAATTGCAACTGGTATGTTGTATGAGTTTGCAAGAAACTCTACAGCTGGAAATAAATATTTCACTTGTGGACCGATTAAAACGACATCGGCTTCTTTTATTTCAAGTTTCACAAGTTCTGAATCAACCGCCTTAATTTTATAATTCTTCCCCTGTTTCTTTGCCTCTTCTTGCATTTTTCTTACGACCATACTCGTTGACATGCCTGCTGCACAACATAATAAAATATACATCTTATACTGTCACTTTCTCTTCTACTCGTTTATGAAGAGTAATAAATTCTTCAGCTAGTTCTTTCACTGTAATTGCATTCATTAAATGGTCTTGTGCGTGCACTAACAGTAAACTGATTTCTGCATGATTTCCTCTTGCCTCTTCTTGAATTAAATCCGTTTGAATACGATGTGCTGCTGAAATTTCCTCACTAGCAAGTTTCATCTTTTCACCCGCATTCTCAAAATCTCCTTGTCTTGCAAAAGCGATTGCTTCAAGCGCTGCACTTCTCGCATTGCCACCATGTAAAATTAATGCAAATGGAGTTTGCATATCAGCCATTTTAAATTCCCCCAAGCTATATGTTTTCTATATTTTTATATTATTATGAAAACGCATACAATTAAACATAAAAAACTTCCGTTATGTAACGGAAGTTTTTATATACTTTTTCAAAATGATAATAAAATCTCTTGAAAATCTTCAATTACCTCGGTCTGAGTAAGTTTCTCTATCGTAGTTTGACTAGACATAATATCATATAAAAAATCATAAAGCCTTTGCAAATCTTCATTATTACTGCGCTTTACACTAAATAAAATAATTACTTGTACTTTTTTATCTCCCCAATCAACAGCCTTTTCAAGTGTGCAAAACATCAAAAAAGTTTCCTCACTTAATAACTGCATCGGATGCGGGATTGCAACTGAATTCCCAACCGCTGTCGGAGACGTATTTTCTCTTTCCATAACAGAAGCATAAAAGTTTTCTTGTACATAATGTTTCTCAGCAGCTTTCTCACATAAAAACTGAATAACATCCTCTTTCGTAGAAGCACTATGATTTAAAAAAATTAAATCTTCCTTAATATAAGGCTGCACACTATTATTCACATGCGTAAACAACCGCTGACCAATCGATTTAATCTCTTTATCATCAAATATTGAATTCACTTTTATAACTGGAACAGGCAAGCCACTCGGTATATGAATCGTACTAATAATACAATCTATTTTTTCTTTATAAAGATCTTCTACTTTCAATTGATAATAGCCTGTAATACCTACAATCTCTAATTTATCTCGGAACTGTGATAAAATTTTATATTTTAATAGTTGTGCACTTCCTTGACCAGTCGCACAAACTAATAAGCATCTTTTCTTTTGATTTTGCTCCTGCAAACGGCTCATCGCTCCGCCGAAGTGAATTGCAATATAGCCAATTTCACTTTCAGGGATCGATTCACCCGTATATTCACCAATGATATCTCCAACAAGAACCGCAATTTCAAAAGCATACGGATAATTCTTTTTCACTTCTGCCAAAAGAGGATTTCTCGTATTTAACTTATACTTCAAACGATTTAATAACGTTTTTAAATGAATACCAAATCCAAATAATAATTCTTCATCATAATAAAAAATAAGATTCCGTTCTTCCGCTACTTTAAAAAGAATATGTTGCATAAATGCATATATATCTTTTCCTAATAGCTCTTCTACATTTTCATAGCGATCTCTCGTTGTAACAGCAGTACTTAATAAATGCATCGTCACATATAATACTTCTTCTTCTGGAAATGAAAATTTCAACTCTTTCTCTAAATCTCCTAAAATCTGCTTCGCAATTGTATATTCTTTCTTTATTATAAGTTCTGATTGCTCCGTATGCAGTTCTTTCATATAATGTTGACTTTGACAACGCTTTAATGCGATTGCAATATGAATGACTAAATTATCAATTTCTATATCAGATAAATATATTGTTCCACCTTCAATATACTTTAATATAATTGAACGGATGTGTGATATATAAGGTAGCGATAAATATGTCTCCGTCTGCTCAAATTGCTCATGAAACGGAGTATGGTCATAACGCGGTAAACCATATTGTGATAAACAAGAACGAATATTAAATTCCTCTCCAACAATACGTATACCATAATACGGTCTCTTCTCAATTTGTAATTTATAGCGACCACATATATCTGTAACATCTTTCATAATTAAATTAACCGTTGATTTGCTCACATAAATCTCTTCCGCTAATTCTGAAAGCTTCACATATCCCTCTGCCGTTAAAACACGCTGCAGAATGTACGCTATTCTTTCTTCATAAGAAGTTGGGATCTTTTCCGTCTGTTTTTGAAATAGACTCACACAAAAGTCTTCAAATTTCTTCGTTTGTATAATTTCTAATTCGTACCCAGTCCCTCTTTGCGATTCGATTTTCGCTCCGTTTTCTTCCAATATATCATTTAATAATTTTATATCCTTTTGAATCGTCTTCGTTGATACATGTAAACGGCCCGCTAAAAAAGCTCGATTTAACATCGATTTCTCTTCTAAAAACTCCTCTAAAATAGAAATTAATCGCTGCTGCACCTTTGTCATAGCTCTTCCTCTCGCTCTTTATATATAAAGGGGGAAAAGCTGCTGAAATCAGTAGTTTTTCCCCTTTATATTCTCTCTATTTCTTTAATATGAATCCGAATTTATCCCATGCTTGTAAATAATCTAATAAGAAAATTTCTTCTTCTATAATTCGACCAACTACATTTGTTTTTCCTGTATTCACCATATCTTTTAATGCAATTTGTAATTCGCCCTTATACTGGCCATATTGTTCATTATCAATTAATAAATCTCCACGCTTAATTTCGCGCGTATTATGAGGTTTAAACTCTTCTTTTTTATATTTCACACGACTTTGTGTAGAACGAATCATATATTCAGATACATCTCCGCGATAAAAATGTGGTTCGTCTAATACGATAATTCTTTCTAGTTCTGTCGTTGTATCATATAGTTCTATATCAAATGTTTGTTTCTCTTTATTTAATGCACCTAGTGCTTGTAATTCTTCTTCTGACGCATATGCGTTTGCAATAATAACATCATCAATTAATTCTGTCGCAAATAAATGCTTCGCCTGTGTTGTCATCGATAATTCACGATGCTGCTCTAATGTACATAACCCTTCTGTTACTGGCCAAGGTCCGTATGTTGCATCAAATGATGAAATAAAAGCAGCCGTTCTCATACCGTAATCTTTAAATTGTTTCGAGCATTTAATGAAATGATCGTATGATAACCCTGAATAACGATGCGGATAAAAATTATGACAACCAATTAAATTTTCACGATTTGGTCTATGACTCATAATGTTATCTACATACTTCGTACCATTGCTCATATTAATCTCAATTTTCAAACCATACGGATTATAAGTCATAATTGATTCTTCTAATCCTGAGAAACCAACATCTAAACGAATACCGTACGCACCTAATTCATGGAAGAATGATAAATCATTATACGAAATACCTAATTGTTCAAAAACAGATGGACTAATATCAACTAATACTTGGAACCCTAATGCATTCGCATGTGAGATCGTTTCTTTAAATTCTTCAATAATTTTCTCTTTTTCTCCATCCACAGATAATAAACATGTGAACACACGTGTAAATCCATATTTACTTGCTAATGTTAAATACTCCTTATCTTTCTCTACTGTTGAATGTTCTGGATAAATAGAAATACCTAATCGTCTCATATGTACACGCCTCTTTCTTCATCATATTGTAAACCTTTTCAAATATATGTAGTGAAAAAGTATATCTCCCCTTCTTGTTCACTACTCTTTTGAATCCGCTTTCTTTAAAGAAAAAACAATTTCTATCATTCTTAACACCTACAAGTCTATACATCTATACTTTACATCTTTTTTTCATAGTTGTGTAGCTTTTACACAAATTTGTCAGTTTTTCGCCTTAAAAATTGTTATCCGTTTTCAAGACACCTTCCTTGACTGTTGCATTGGCCAATACATATACTCGAAAGAAAAGAGATAAAGTGAAACTTTAATCAGTGAGGGGGGTGTTCATCCCCCACTGATTATTAGTTGAACCAATCGGGCATTTACGGGCAGTTGATCTCCCACCTAACTTCTTTGCTCCAGTCCGATTTTGAGGTGGGAGTTTTACTGCCCGTTAATAGCGGGAAAATTTTATATAGGGGATGAATATATGGGAGAAGCAATACTCGTAAAACGAGAACCGTTATGGACAAAAGAGTTTGTTGCTTTAATTTTTGCAAACTTATGTATGTTTTTAGGGTTTCAAATGTTAATTCCAACCTTACCTGTTTATGTGAAAGAAATTGGTGGCACAAGTTCCAATATCGGATTTGTTGTCGGTATGTTTACCGTTGCGGCACTTTTTGTTAGACCGCTAACTGGGAACGCCTTGCAAAAATTTAATAAAAAAATCATTTTAATGATCGGTACTGCTATCTGTTTACTCGCTATGGGCAGTTACCTTTTCGCCTCAACTATCTTTCTCTTGCTTGCTGTTCGTATTTTACACGGAGCTGGTTTCGGTATTACAACGACTACATATGGAACTGTCGTTTCTGATTTAATTCCCTCAGCTCGCCGCGGAGAAGGCATGGGATATTTTGGCCTTTCTGGAACAATTGCAATGGCCCTCGGTCCACTTATAGGACTATGGCTCATGCAAACATATAACTTCACAATTCTTTTTTTATGTGCACTATCGTGCACAATTGTTTCATTAATATTAACGAAACTACTTCAAATCCAAAAAACGAAACAGCCGCCACAACAATCATCTAGTACTTTTCTCGATGGATTTATTGAGCGTAAAGCTTTACTTCCTTCATTATTAATATTATGTATTACATTAATGTACGGAGGAATTGGAAGTTTTATCACACTATTTGCTACAGAAGTCGGCATAGCTGATATTAGCCTCTTCTTTTTATGTAATGCACTAGCAATTGCTGTAACTCGTCCATTCTCTGGAAGGCTATATGATGCGAAAGGCCATACATTCGTCATCATTCCGGGAGTTATTATAACGTTTACAGGCATTATTTTATTGTCGTATACGACGACAATTCCGAGCTTAATTATTGCTGCAGCATGTTACGGAAGTGGTTTTGGAGCGATCCAACCTGCACTACAAGCATGGATGATTGACCGCGTAGCACCGCATCGACGCGGCGTAGCAACAGCTACATTCTTCTCCGCATTTGACCTTGGAATCGGCGCTGGAGCGATTATATTTGGATTTATTGCTCATTTTACAAACTATGCAACTGTATATCGTTACTCCTCTCTATTACTTATTGCTTTTCTCTTCATTTACATTACAAGCATAAGAAAACAAAAGTATGGCGATAAAAACACGGAAAAAGCTGCTGGATAATTCAGTGGCTTTTTTATCGTGTTAAAAAAATTGTTTTCTCTCGTTTTGCTGTTATAAAACTACATGCATTTTCCTACATATTTTTTTAACTTTCATCAAAAAATATACGATGAACTCGCAGACGCTTTCCTTGATATTCAACTGAACAATACTATTCTAAAAAGTATGATTTCTTTACAAAATTAAGATTTATACAAGATGAAAACCAATAAAATACAGCTATTTCTTTAAGGTATTGTAAACTTTTCTACCCTTTGTAAATTTAGTGTAAATTTTACTAGCAAACCGTTTACAGTGACTCAAGGTTCAGTTAATAATTACATCGTACATGAAATTTAAGGAGTGGAATGCGTGGAATATAATGTTCAAGATATGATCTTCCAGTTCATTGGTGGATTAGGTATTTTCTTATTCGGGATTAAATACATGGGCGATGGACTGCAACAAGCAGCTGGAGATCGTCTTCGTGATATTCTAGATCGTTTTACAACAAACCCACTCATGGGTGTACTAGCAGGTATGTTAGTTACGGTATTAATCCAATCAAGCTCAGGAACAACCGCTTTAACAGTCGGACTTGTAAGCGCAGGATTTATGACATTAAGACAAGCAATCGGTGTTATTATGGGTGCAAACATCGGTACGACAGTTACTGCATTTATTATCGGAATTAAAATCGGAGAATACGCTCTCCCAATTATGGCAGTTGGAGCTATCTTATTATTCTTCTTTAAAAATAAAAAAGTACATTCTTTAGGTCAAGTTATATTCGGCTTTGGTATGTTATTCTTCGGTTTGGAATTAATGAGCGCAGGTATGAAACCTCTTCGCTCTTTAGAATCATTCCAAGAATTAACGGTTAGTATGAGTGATAACCCAATTTTAGGAGTTGTTGTCGGTACAGTCTTCACTTTAATTGTACAAAGCTCAAGCGCAACAATCGGTATTTTGCAAGAATTATTCGGTCAAGGTGCAATCGATTTACAAGCTGCCCTTCCTGTATTATTCGGTGATAACATCGGTACAACAATTACAGCTGTATTAGCAGCAATCGGTACTTCTATTGCCGCAAGACGTGCAGCATTAGTTCACGTTATCTTTAATATCGTCGGTACAATTATATTTACGATTTTATTAGTACCATTTACAAGCTTAATTCAATATTTCCAAACATCATTAAACTTAAATCCAGAAATGACAATTGCATTTGCACACGGAACATTTAACGTAACAAATGCAGTTATTCAATTCCCATTCATCGCTGTATTAGCATGGATTGTAACAAAACTTATTCGCGGCGAAGACTCTGCTATTGATTTCAAACCGCAACATTTAAACCCAATCTTTATTGAGCAATCTCCAGCTATCGCTTTAACAGAAGCTCAAAAAGAAATTATCCGTATGGCTGAGTTTTCATTACATGGATTAAAAGAAGCAAACCAATTTTTAAATACACAAGACAAAAAACACGCTGACATGGCTACTCAATTAGAAGGAGCTATTAACAATTTAGATAAAAAAATTACCGAGTATTTAGTTCTACTATCTGAAAAGCCGCTTTCACCTACGGATTCTGAAAAACATTCCGTTTTAGCAGGTGTTGTTGGAGATATTGAACGTGTTGGTGATCATGTAGAAAACCTTGTAGAACTTGTAGATTTCCAAATTTCAAATCGTGTTTCACTATCAGACGAAGCATTAGGTGAATTAAACGAAATGCTGGAATTAACGATTTCAACACTGCAAGACTCAGTTGAAGCTTTAACAAACTTCGATACCGAACTAGCTCAAACTGTTATTGCAAAAGAACGCAAAATCGACCAAATGGAACGTGTTCTTCGTAAACGTCACGTATTACGTCTAAACGAGCGTAGCTGTTCAGGTGATGCAAGTATCATCTTCGTCGATATGGTAAGTAACTTAGAACGCATTGGCGATCACGCTGTAAATATCGCTGACGGTGTTTTAGGTGAACAAGGAAAAATCAATTTAAAACAATCATTATAATGAAGAAAAGAGACGCTACATTAAGCGTCTCTTTTTTCACTTTATTTTAACAACTGTTCTTCCTTTTAACTTTCCTTGCAATATAAGTGCAAACTTCTCATCTAATTCTTCTAATGTACATTCTTCTGTATAAGACGCTAACTTTGAATTTTCCCATTCATCCGCTAACAATGTCCACACATCTCTTCTCACATCCACCGGGCATTGCACGGAATCTATCCCTAAAAGGCTTATGCCTCGTAAAATAAACGGATATACCGTTGTATGTAATTCCTGTCCTGCCACATTACCGCATGTCGTTACACAACCACCATACTTTACTGTTTTTAAAGCTGTTTCTAACATATGTCCACCTACAGTATCGATAACTCCGGCGTATATCCCTTTTAACATTGGTCTTCCTGATTCATCATTCAATTCCGCGCGATGAATCACTTTTTTCGCTCCTAGACGTAGTAGCATCTGTTCCTCTTCCATTTTCCCTGTCGCTCCTACTACATTAAACCCTAACTTACTTAAAATACTAACAGCTACACTCCCTACGCCGCCTGTAGCACCAGTTACTAGAACGTCTCCCATACCAGGATTAATTCCTGCTCCAATAAGCTTATATACCGACAAAGCAGCAGTAAAACCTGCTGTCCCATACATCATACTTTCCTTTAATGACATTCCTTCTGGTAAAGGCACGACCCAAGATGATGGGACGCGAATATATTCTCCGAAACCACCAGAGGTATTCATACCTAAGTCATATCCCGTTACAATAACTTGATCTCCTACATTAAAGGAGTTATCTTCACTTCTCACAACTTCTCCTGCGGCATCAATTCCTGGCGTATGAGGATACGTTCTCGTAACACCTTTATTACCAGTAGCTGAAAGGGCATCTTTGTAATTTAATGAAGAATAATGAACTTGTATGAATACGTCTCCCTCAGGTAAACTACTTACTTCTCTCTCAACAACTTTTCTTACAAACTGATGATTTTCCGTTTCGTTCACAACGATTGCTCGGAATGATGTATGATTCATTATGCTCTCTCCTTTATCCGTCAAATTCTTCTTTATTATATAGAAGAATTAAGTAAGCTTACTCATTTCTTCTTGGCTATATTTCAACAAATCTTACTTCCCTATCACTTTCTCATAATATATATTTTCATTTCTACCAAAAGCCCTTATACTTATTCTACATCTAAAAAAGAATATATAGAAAATCTGACTTTTTATAAATAAATTGAATTTTTACGAAATGTAAATGATTTGTAATGTTTTTTTTCGCTAAATTTCATTATAATAAGTGGATATGAGTGTCGTATTTCAATCCAAATGAAGGAGTACAGGAAATGGAGCAAAACCCATCTTTGCAAGAAAATACACGCAGTAAACCGAACAAAAATAAGAAAAAAATAAAAATTATTATAAGCGCTATACTATTCGTTTTATTAATAGGTGGCGGTTATACTTGGTTTTTAGTAAATAAAGCATCTTCTGCTGTTCGAAATGCCGCACACGATTTAGCACGCGGTGATAAATCAGATTTACGAGATAAAGCTGTTAAACCTATTACAAATAACGTCTCTGTTTTAATAATGGGTGTTGATGAAAGCGATGTCCGAGGAAAAGAATATGGTGAAGCTATAAGAACAGACGCGCTTTTACTTGCAACATTTAATAAAGATAGCAAAACTGTTAAACTATTAAGTATCCCACGTGACACATATACTTATATTCCAATAGAAAAGAAAAAAGATAAAATTACACATGCTCATGCATTCGGTTCTGCTAAAAACGGAAAAAATGGTGGACCACAAGCAAGCATTGATGCAGTTGAAAAATTAATGAATGTTCCTGTCGATTATTTTGTGAAATTTAACTTTAAATCATTTATAAAAATCGTCGATGACTTGGGCGGTGTTGAAGTTGATGTACCAGTTGAATTTACTGAGCAAGATAGCAATGATAATGCTGAGGCAATTCACCTAGAAAAAGGTGTTCAAAAGTTAAATGGCGAAGAAGCTCTTGCTCTTGCTAGAACAAGACACATCGATAGTGATGCAATGCGTGGACAACGTCAACAACTCGTTATCGAAGCTATTTTAAAGAAACTAACAAATGCTGGTTCTGTAACAAAAGTTGGCAACATCATTGATGATATTAACGGACAATTCGTTACAAACTTAACATTTGATGATATGCTTTCATTCTATAAGTACGGATCGGATTCGGAAATTGAGAAATTACAAATCCAAGGTGATGATTGCTATATGGCAAAAGGTGACGATACATGTAGCAAATCTGCTGGTGGTGGTCGAACTTACTACTACAATCCAGATAAAAAAGAATTAGCTAATGTTACAAATGAACTTCGTACTCATCTTGGGCTACCTGCATATACAAAGTCTGACTCAGACTCTGATTCGAAAAAGACAAAAGAATCTAAGTCTGAAAATTCAAGTGAACGCGAATCAAGTAACAATGAAGTGAAAAATAAGAACAAAAATAGCAGTGAAGATACAGAAACATCGTCTAACGACAATGAATAGTAAAGAAGCAGTACTCTATGGAGGTAGAGTACTGCTTCTTTTTATTTCGTCAGAATCAAAAATCAGAACTTTCTAACTATCTTTTTTAATATTTTTAAATTATAATAAACAGTAGCAATCTATTCCAATTATCAGGGGGCTCATACATATGAAAGCTGCAGTAAAACATAACATCTCAGATTTTAAAGACTACTTAAAATCCAACGATATATACATGGAAGAAAATATAGATGAAAATGATGGCTCTGTTCATTTTTCAGTAGGATTAGAGACAGAAGCTGGCGCAAAAATTCAACTTATCGCTGCTTTCCAAAACGAACATCCTACGGTGGATATATACTGCTTCAATGTTGCTCACGTGCCTGATGCAACATCAACAAATGATATTTTACATGTCATTAATGAATTAAACACATCTTATCGCTTTGCAAAATTCACATTAAACAAGCAAAATGCAATTGATATTTCAGCATCTCTTGCATTCTCAGAACCAAACTTTAATCCAGCACTTGTCTTTGAACATACGAGAATGCTATATAAATTAGCAAATGACGAATATAAAAACTTAATGAAAGTTATTTGGGCATAAATAAAAGGATGGGCTACAAGCAGCCCATCCTTTTATTTCGATATCATATCAATCCACATTTTAACAGCAGTGCCTATAATCAAAATCGATAACATATATTGCAGTGCTTTTTGATTGATCCTCTTCCCGACTCGCACTCCAAGCGGCGCAGCAAAGATACTTGCAACCGCAATAATAAGAGCTGGAATTACAACTACTTGACCAGTTATCACTTTTCCAGTCGTAATCCCTACTGAGGAAATAAACGTAATAGCGATAGATGTTGCTATTGTTGTACGTATCGGCAATTTTAAAATAACTAACATAATCGGTACTAATAAGAAAGAACCGCCAGCACCTATAATGCCTGATGCTCCTCCTACAATAAACGCTAACAAGCTTGCTAACCATTTATTATATGTCACTTCACCACTATTATTTCGTTTCGGTACGAACATCATAATAGCAGCAATTGTTGCTAACGCTGCATAAACAACATTGACCGTATGTTCCTCTAATATGTTAGCACCAAAGCTCCCTATGAAACTTCCTATTAAAATACTAGCTCCCATATACACAACTAACGTTTTATCCATATCATTACTTTTCCGATAAGCCCATGCGCCTGCAAAAGTTGCAAAGAATACTTGTACCGCTGTAATACCACTCACTTCATGTGACGTATAACCAGTAAATCCTAACAATACTGGAATGTATAAGATCATCGGATAATTAATAATCGCACCGCCAATTCCAACCATTCCTGATATAAACGATCCTATAAACCCAATTATAAAAAGTAATAATACTAAACTCACCTTACATCCCCCTCCTTCTAAAAAGAAGGTGATTTAAATGAATAAGTTTACATTCCCATCCGAAGCATCTGCTAAATATGCCCCTACGCCTGCAAACTCTATCCCTTCCATAATCTCTTCCTCTTTTAACCCTAATAAATCTACTGTCATTTGACAAGCTACAAGTTTAATTCCTTGTTCTTTCGCCAAATCAATTAAATCTGGCAAAGGCATTGCGTTATGTTTTTTCATAATGCCTTTAATCATCTTTGGCCCCATGCCAGCAAAATTCATTTTGGATAATCCCATCTTATCGGCACCGCGTGGCATCATTTTTCCAAATACTTTTTCTATAAATGTTTTCTTTACATTCACATGTTCATCTTTCCTTAAAGCATTTAATCCCCAGAAAGTATGAAAAATAGTTACCTCTTGGTCATACGCCGCTGCACCATTTGCAATAATATAAGCAGCCATTACTTTATCGTAATCTCCGCTAAATAACACGATTGTCGTTTTCTTCTGTTGTTCCATATTGTTCCTCCTTTAAATTACCTATAGGGGTATTTAATTATTTTTAAAAAGTCTCAAATCTTTTATCTCTATGCTATATGACTTTACCTTCCCAAGCTAACATACCACCTACCATATTGATTGCTCGAAAACCGTAACCTTCTAAAAATTGAACGGCTCTTGCACTTCTCGCGCCAGAGCGACAAACGATAATATATTCTTTCTTTTTATTCAACTCATGCATACGAAACTCTAATATCCTTAGCGGAATATTACATGCTTCTGGAATTTTTCCTTCAGCTACTTCTTCTACTTCACGGACATCCACAATATTTACTGCTTCTTTACGTAATAATTTTTCTTCTAATTCTTTTGCTGTCATTTCTTTCATTTTAAAGTCCTCCTCACAAACCATTCATACCACCTGAAACATTGATAAGGTGCTGGAATCCTAATTTCTTTAATACCTTTGCCGCTTGCTTACTTCTCATCCCGCTCTGACAAATAACGATTACTTCCGCATTTTTATCTAATTGATTTGCTTTACTAGCTAACTCATTTAACGGGATATTTCGAAATCCCTTCATATGATTCCCACTATATTCACCTACTGTACGAACATCGATAAATTGCTTCCCCTTTTTCCCCACTATACTCTTTAATTCTTTTCCACTTATATTTCGAACACCTTTTACCGGTAAAAAATGTGAAATAACAAATCCTGCAGCAAGTACAATGAAAAGCGTACTTAATATTGTGTTCATATAACTCCCCCTCTGTATTTATAAAATTATTTCTTTACTACGCCTTCCTAATCCAAAACTTTAGTACATCGCCTTCTTCTTCATGCTTTACAATGTCATGACCACTTTTATTTGCCCACGCTGGAATATCCTTAACTGACCCTTTATCCGTTACATGTATTTCTAACACTTCTCCAGTGTCTAAAGCATCCATTGCTCTCTTTGTTCTTACAATCGGCATTGGACATGCTAAACCTTTCGCATCTAATACTTGTTTTATATTCATGATCAATTCCTCCAATTTGTTATTTTTATAATGACTCATGCACTGCACAACGATTTGGGCCAATCTCCATTTCTTGCTCTTCTTCCACACTCGGATGAATTTTCCCCATATTCGTTTGACGAATTTCTTCATATGCATTTGGTTGTGGCGGTAAGTTCTCTGTCACAGCTTTACGAAACTCTATTTCATCAGCAATATTTAACCCTACATTCTCTTTAAATAAATCTTGTAAGCTCGCACTCACAACGCCTCTTTCATCCATTTCACTTATTTTTGAATAATGGGCTGGTAAAACAATTAAATCTTGAGACAGTTCCTTATAAAGTGTATATAACGTATTTCTTAAATCACTCACCCAATCTTCAGCCTTACCAGCAAGATCAGGACGCCCGATTGAATCTACAAATAAAATATCGCCTGATAATAAATAAGAATCATCTACAATGAATGACGTACTTCCAATCGTATGCCCTGGTGAGTATAATGCGTCAATTACAATTTTAGTACCCCCCACCGTAATAACAGATCCTTCAACAAGCGGTTCGTATGAGAAAACAACTTCCTCGGCATCTTTTGGCGGTAACCAATACGTACCACCTACCTTTTCAGCTAACTTACGTCCACCAGAAATATGGTCTGCATGTAAATGTGTATCCATTACATTCGTAATCGTAACGCCATGCTCTTTCGCAAACTCTTCATATGCCTCGGCTGTCCTTACCGCATCAATAACTGCTGCTTCACCGTTAGAAACAACCATATAAGATAAACAGCCTTTTCCAAGACGATTAAATTGATATATACTCCCTCCGCCCTGTACATCCCCTACTTTTAACGGCTTCACATATTCACTCCAAGCTTTCATTCCACCAGCTAAATAATAAATATTTTGTAATCCCGCTTCTGTTAATTGCTCTGCCACAAATATAGAAGACCCTTCTTTTGCACATACTACTAAAACATCTTTATCTTTAGGTAATTCACTTACAATATGATCTACACCATTTAACAAGTCAAAGTAAGGTTTATTAATAGAAGAAACTTGTTTCCCTTCAATTTTCCAATCTTCATAATCCGTCTCATTACGAACATCTAAAATGAATAACTCTCCGAATAAAACTTTCTCTGCAACATCTTTTGCTTGTAACATCTTAATGTCCATTTAATTACCCCCATAGGTATATTTTTGTTTAAAAAATTTTATTTCTCCACATTTCCTTGCCACCCTAACATACCAGGAATGACATTTTTCACATTTGAAAAACCTTTCTCTTTCAACATTTGGCAAGCTACATCACTGCGGTTACCAGTTCGACAAATAACATAAATTTGCTTCGTCTGATCTAACACTGCGCTGTCTAATTCACCTAATGGCACCGAAATGGCAGATGGAATATGGCCAAAAGCAAATTCCGCTGCTTCGCGAACATCTAATACAATGCTCTCTTCCCCATGAGACAATATAGACTGTAATTCTGCATTCGTAATTGTATGTGGATATTTCACAGCTTCATTCACTTCATGCTCGTTTGCTTTCCTAACATAATGCACCAATACATCACCCTCATGTTTCGTCCCGATATATTGATGTCCTACTTTACTCGCCCAACTTTTTATATCTACCGTAGATCCTTTATCTGTTGCCTTAACTTCAATCACCTGCCCTGGTGTTAACCCTTCTATCGCCTTCTTCGTTTTCACAATAGGCATCGGACAAGCCAAACCTTTACAATCTAAACTCATATCCACTTTTATACTCATAATCGATTCCTCCACAATTTATATACATATACCTGTAGGGGTATATTAAAATGTTTTTGAAAATCTGTCAACACTTACGTTTGACAGATTATCGGCTTTTTACAAGTAATTGAACAGCTTCTTTAATTAACTCTTCATTTGAACCATTGCCACTTTCAAACTGTTCACGTAAACAATGCTCTAAATTCGTTCCAACAACAAGTCCAATTGTACGATCAAGTGCAGAACGAGATGCCGTTAACTGTGTAATAACTTCTCGGCAATCTTTTCCTTCTTCCATCATACGAAGCACACCACGAACTTGACCTTCAATACGTTTCAATCTATTTTTCATATCTTGATTGTATTCCACTATAGACCACCTCCGTAATTGTAAATATATTATACATTACTTTATAACTTTGTATAATATCATATACCCTTCAGGGTATATTGTAAAGTTTTTAATCTTTAGACTGAAATTTATACTTACTTCACACTTTTTCTAAATCATATAAAAATAGGCCGAATCAACCATATGATTGGTTTCGGCCTATTTTTATTAATTTACGTTAATCATTATTAATTTAGCTACATTTCTATCATTAATCACAATCTCTTTTTTCTCATTATTCGGCAATAAAATTATATACTTTCCTTTTCTAGGAATCTTCCAAATCAATTTTCCTTCTTGATTAGTTTTCCCTATCGAAATCACGATTTCTTTACTAGGCTGAGGTAATTCATCTTTTATAAGCATAATTTCAAAGTCTTTTATCTGTTGTTTCTCTTTATTTTGAACATAGAAAGTTATAGGATTAACAACTTTACTAACATTCTCTTCGTTATTTACTATATAACTAGACATCATGATTATGACCAATATACAATACAAAATCCAAATAGAATTACTATATTTATTCAGACCATTTTTTAATATTATTAAACACATCGTCTGTTATCCGATTTCCAAAATTCATATTTTTATTTCCTCTTGTATGAATGGCTATTATTTTGATACCGGTATCGAAATACTGATATACAGGTGATCCACTTTGCCCCTCATAAGTATCAATCTTGTATGTTAACATTCTAGGAGAAACTCCCTCAATTGGACCATAGTCTCTCCACATTGTGTAACGTTCATTTCCTATTTTATCAGCGGGATATCCAGGAATCGCCGCAAGTAAACCTTTTGGTGATTCTACATAGGTAGTTCTATATCCCAACCAGCCAGTATAATCTCCTGGAGACCCATTTAATTTAATCGTTCCATAATCATAATCTGAATTTTCATTATCAGTCCATCCACTTACTGAATAGAGTTTTGTCCAACTATAAGGTAAATACGGTGCTTGGTTTCCATTTCTACCAGGGGTCACAATAACATTTGTCGCCCATCCACCAATTTCTTTATTGTAAATACAATGTCCAGCTGTAAGCACTGTATCTTTACTAATTAGTGCTCCTGTACACCCATAAACTTCTCCACTATTATACTGAGTCGCAACATGGACTATAGCGCTATACGGATATGAAGTTGTATCATTAACCCGTATTCGATCATCGCTTCCTATAACAGAATAGGTAAGAATATTAGGTGAATAATTTAACGTACTATTTTCCAAATATGCTCCCCAATCTTCCCCACCATGTTTTCGCCCTTCAAATGAGGGCGAAACAAGATCTTCTCCCCTTCGATCATTACTATACAATGATTGTTCTTGAAACAGTTCACGTTCTCCCTCATTTGAGACCGATGTCCACGGTACATCTTCTGCATACACCTTCTGATGCACCAAAAATACTATGCAAAAAAATATAAAAAGAACACCAAAACGATAAAGAGCCAACCTGCATCTTATAGAAATAAAGCTATCCAACATAACTTACCTCCTATACAAGTGATAGCAAACAATTGAGGATCCCTTTATAAATTCTAGTTTTTCTTTTTTTAGAAGTCAATGTAATTAACAAT
>NZ_QPEL01000071.1:0-58394 GCF_008368965.1 Bacillus sp. AY2-1
GCGTTTCCGCATCAGCGACGTTTATTAATTTACCATATACAAACTATTAACGTCAATACTTTTTAATAAAAAGTTCTTCTTCTTACATAACGAATACATTCCTCTGCGTTAGCAACTCTCCGAAACAAACAAAAAATGATTTTATATCTTTCTTCCATCGCCTTTTTTACAACTTCATGAATACGCTCATCTTCAAAATCAAATAAAAGTTCCTCTAACTCTCTCTTTAATATGTATTCCATCTCTTTTCTCTCTTCTTTTGTCAACATCAGCCCAAGCAAATGATCACCTCAATAATTCCTTACGTAACAATAAACGTTCCGCTCATTTTCACTTATTACAATCCTATCATTCATTATATCCACTACTTACGATATTAATCCTTTGTTCTCTTTTTTATATTTCCAGCATATATGTAACTGAAAAGGATTGGACAAAGGGGCGTAATATTATGTTTTTCTTTTTTATTACGAGTAAAAGAACTTTTAAACACATTAGCTTAATAGTGATACTTTCCTTATTTACAGCATGGCTACTCTTTTTAAAAACATATTCACATGAATCTGCTTTTTCAACTGCTACAGGCCCTAAAGTAATTTACAAAGGAGATACCGCTAAAAAGCAAGTTGCATTTACGTTTGATATTAGTTGGGGAGACAAAAAAGCAATTCCAATCCTTGATACTCTTAAAGAAAGAGAAATTAAGAATGCAACCTTCTTCCTTTCTGCTGCATGGGCCGAAAGACACCCCGATATTGTAGAGCGCATCATGAAAGATGGACACGAAATCGGTAGTATGGGTTACAATTACACATCTTATACTTCTCTAGAGACGAATGAAATAAGACGAGACCTTTTACGAGCACAAGATGTTTTTACAAAACTTGGTGTAAAACAAGTCAAACTGTTACGTCCACCTAGTGGCGAATTTAACAAGGCAACCCTTAAAATTGCAGAATCACTTGGATACACCGTCGTGCATTGGAGTAATAATTCAAACGATTGGAAAAACCCAGGTGTAAACCACATCGTTTCCACCGTCTCTAATAATTTGAAAGGTGGAGATATTGTCTTATTACACGCATCCGATTCTGCCCTTCAAACAAATAGAGCTTTACCGCTGCTCCTGCAAAAATTAAAAAGTGATGGATATGAGCAAATATCCGTATCACAACTTATTTCCAACACAAGTACGAAAAGTGAAGATGTGAAATAGCTTCGTCCCTACTACTCTTCACGTATAAAAAGCTCTACTACCTTTCAAGAAGGTGGTAGAGCTTTTTTAATCACACCATTTCCAGTAATATAACTGCCGGTGTATAAAACCTCTCTCTATTAAGCAGGTTTACTCGTTTTTCCGATTAAACGATGTAATACAAGTAATTGATATGCATTACATAACAATAGCGGTATAACCATTAAATATAACCAATCTGTATCATTAATCCGAAGCGCCGGTACCCATTCAAGAATTGTTACAACAACCATAAAGAACAGAGCTGGCACAAATGCTTTTTTATTTGTTTCTTTACTTTTTACATAAGCAACAATTGCTCCAAACACAAATAAAATTCCAGCAACAAGTATGTTATTCCCCAATGAGACTTCCCCATTTGCAATAAGTACAGACCTTAAATACACAAAATCAAATAATACGAATGCAATAAAGAAGAGCTGGACTGCATTCCATAAAGACGATGAGCGAAACATCCCTAGTCCAAAACGATGGATTGTTAAATATGCAAAGAATCCCATTTGACTTATAACGCTAAAAATAAATCCTACA
The DNA here is from genome assembly GCF_008368965.1 of Bacillus sp. AY2-1. Lineage (NCBI taxonomy): Bacteria > Bacillati > Bacillota > Bacilli > Caryophanales > Bacillaceae > Bacillus > Bacillus sp. AY2-1. The sequence continues at coordinate 1,787 of NZ_QPEL01000071.1, forward strand.
CCCATCAACCAGAAAGATACCGCTAAAATCTCCTTAACGTCGAAATTTTGAAAAAATTCATTGTACCTGTCCCACTCCAAAACAAAACCAATAATAACTGTGCTAATCCCACCAAGAAACAACGTCGTTAAAAATAGTCGTACCCACTTGCGGCTATTCACAACACATCCCCCATTATCCTTATATTTCTAATTAAATTGTATCAATGACAATTTCAAAAAGCTAGCCATGTTCATGTATAAATTCCTTAAAGATATTTATATTAAAAAGAGAGAACTGTGCTGAAAGGAGTTCCAACTTATGAAACGGATACTATTCATTTTCGTTTCTTCTTTTCTACTTATCGCACTTGTAGCATGCGCACAAGGAAAAGAAACGAAATCCGAACTAGATTACGATCAAACAAAGAAAATGATTGTTGATATTTTAAAAACAGATCAAGGTAAGAAAGCTATTCAAGATGTATTAACTGATGAAAAAATGAAACAAGCACTCATACTAGATGAAACAGTAGTAAAGAAAACGATTGAAGATGCAATGGTATCCGATAAAGGGCAACAATTCTGGGAAAAGCTCTTTAAAGATCCTGAGTTCTCATCGAAGTTCGCTAAAAGTATGGGGAAAGAACAAACCCAATTAATGAAAACCTTATTAAAAGACCCTGAATACCAAGCAGGCGTTATAGAAATCATGAAAAATCCTGAAGTAGAAAAAATGATGTTACAAACAATGAAGAGTAAAGAATACCGTCAATATCTACAACAAGTACTAACAGAAACTGCTGAAAGTCCACTCTTCCAATCCAAGATGATTGATATCATTAGTAAAGGTGTACAAAAGGCTGAAAAAGGTGGATCTGATAAGAAAGAAGCAGGCGGTGACGGTGGTTCTCAAGGCGAGAAGAAGGAAGAACAGTGAAAATAATAACTATAATAACGAGTGGACAATGTATAAATTGTCCACTCGTTATTACTTTATCTTGCTATTAACAGACAAAATGGCCCTCTAGTTAAGCGAAAAGTTTACTAGTAACAAAACCCTTATTGTTGCCAGTAACAGATGAACTCCACTGATTAAAGTTTCACTTTATTTTTGTGTAACAGCTGTTTTATCAATTACCACTTCGGCTATTTTACTATAAATAATGCCGGTTGTATGTGTATCTTCATATACTGAAGGAGCAAAGTCTTCTTTATTCCAATCAGGTTGTTGCAGCGGAATACGACCAAGAACATTCGTTTGTAGTTCGGTAGCCAACTTATCTCCCCCGCCTCTTCCAAATACATATTCTTTCTCACCAGTTACCTTACTTTCAAAATATGCCATGTTCTCAACAACACCGAGAATACTATGTTCAGTGCGTAATGCCATCGCTCCAGCACGCGCTGCTACAAACGCAGCTGTTGGATGAGGCGTCGTTACAATAATCTCTTTGCAAGATGGCAACATTGAGTGCACATCTAACGCAACATCACCTGTTCCTGGTGGTAAATCTAGTACTAAATAATCTAAATCGCCCCATTCCACTTCTGTGAAGAAGTGGTTTAACATTTTCCCAAGCATAGGTCCTCTCCAAATAACTGGTGCATTATCCTCTACAAAGAAGCCCATTGAGATTACCTTTACACCTAAACGTTCCACCGGAATTATCTTGTCACCTCTTACGATGGGACGTTTTTCTATCCCCATCATGTCTGGCACACTAAAACCGTAAATGTCCGCATCAATAATACCAACTTTTTTTCCTAAACGAGCTAAAGCAACTGCAAGGTTAACGGAAACGGTTGATTTTCCCACGCCACCTTTTCCACTCGCTACTGCTAAGAATGTCGTTTTTGAATTTGGTGACAATAAAGATTCACTTTGCTCTGCTTCTTGTTCTGGTGCAAACTGAGCTAATTCCTCTTCTGTAAATTCTGCAAAACGAAGTCCAACTGTTGCTGCTCCAAGTTCTTTTACTAACTTTACAATTCCAGACTGCAACTGCATTTGTTCCGCTGTACCAGTTTTTACGATTGCAATTTTGACACTCACATGTTCCTTCTCAGGCTTGACTGTTACCTCTTTAATTGCACTTGTTTCTTTTAATGTTTTATGTAAAAACGGATCTACAATCCCTTCTAACGCTTCAACCACTTGTTCTTTCGTTACCATAATTAACCCAGCCCCCTGTATGAAAAATAACGTAATGTTAATTGAATTCATCTTTGTTTATTCTTCAAATTAATGCGTTTACATTTCCAGTATAACATATTTTCCGAAAACTTCGTTAACGAGAGAAACTCAAAAAAATCCTCCTTATTCTGGAGGATTTCCTTTTTCCGTGAAATAACGCAATATACCACGGTATATTGCAGCTGCTACCTTCTGTTGATATTTCTCCGAATTTAACATATACCTTTCGTTCACATTCGATAAAAAGCCGGCTTCAATTAAAGCACCTGGTGTTTTCGCATACTTCAATAAGTATACGTGAGAAATTGTTTTAGCAGAACGATTCGTATTTTCTAAACTCGTTCTCAATTCAGCCTGTATAAATTTAGCAGCACGTTCATTTTCAATTGAAGAGCGATAGTAGAATGTTTGTGCGCCTTTCGATCCACTACTAGTTAAAGCATTTAAATGAATGCTTGCAAAAAAGTCTATATCTGGTTTATTGATGATTTCTACACGTTTTTTTAAATCCTCCGCTTTACGTCTACTATATGACTTTGTATCTTTGTTAGCTAAATCATAATCTCCCTCACGCGTTAAAATAACTAGTGCACCTTGTTCTTGTAAATAGTCTTGTACCTTTTTTGTAATTTCAAGCGTAATATCCTTTTCTATAATATCCTTTCCACCAACAGCCCCTCCATCTGGTCCACCATGCCCAGCATCTAATACGATTACTTTCCCTGATAAGGGTAAATTCCAAGCTCGCCACGATTTTGTGATTTGAAATTCTTGTTTGACTAAAAAAAACAAAACAACCGCAGCGAGTGCAAAAGAGATAATTCGAATTCTCTTCATACCTTTCCTCCTCCAGCTAGTCCCTCTAATTACTTATATGGGACAAGAGGAAAGTTTATGCTTGTCTTAATGAAGCTTTAATCGATATCTTCTTTCACCTTTTTCATACCCTTCTTGCCACCACAATCCTATAAACTGCTGACAAGATTCAAAAAGTAATTCCTCATCTTTCAACTTTATTTCTCGCATAGTCATACTCGTTAAAAATTGAAATAGCGTTTCAGTTAATTGTTGTTCTTCTTCTAAAGCTCTATATTTCACATCAAAAAACGATTCACCATAATAACCAAATTTACTATATCTCGCTCCTAATAAATAAGATTCTATCCCTAATTCAATACAGTAATCTTCATACTGACGATGAAGCTCTTGCATTTGAAAGGCATCACGAATATTTGAGCGCAATGTTTTTAATGATAATTCTCGCAGCATCTTCCGCTCGTATTTTAACTGCTTTTCTTTTTGTTTTTCTTGTAAGCTGACAATGACATTCATAGTACTTATAAACCTCCCTAATACGTATTAGTCTAAACTTCTAAAGAAGAAGCATACGCGAGGCCGTAGCACTAAAATATTCCAAGCTAAAAAAATTGTAAAAGAGGAATGAAACACAAAAAAACCCCAACCAAAATGGTTGGGGTTTGTAGTTCGCAAAAATTAACGTTTTGAGAACTGAGGTGCACGACGTGCGCCTTTAAGACCGTATTTTTTACGCTCTTTCATACGTGCGTCACGAGTTAATAGACCTGCACGTTTTAGTGTTAGACGGTATTCTGGATCAGCTTTTAATAAAGCGCGAGAAATACCGTGACGAATAGCACCAGCTTGACCAGTGTATCCACCACCATTTACGTTTACAAGTACATCGTAGTTACCTAAAGTTTCTGTTGCAACTAGAGGTTGTTTCACTACTTCACGTAATGCAGCAAATGGGATATAGTTTTCAAAATCACGACCGTTAATGATAACGCGTCCTTCGCCTGGAACTAGGCGTACGCGCGCTACTGAACTCTTACGACGTCCAGTGCCATAGTATTGAACCTGTGCCAAAGTAAGCCCTCCTTTAATTAATTATCCGCGAAGTTCGTAAACTTCTGGTTTTTGTGCTTGGTGTGGATGCTCTGCTCCAGCATACACGTTAAGTTTCTTAGAAACTTGACGGCCTAAGCGTCCTTTTGGAAGCATGCCTTTAATTGCAAGCTCTAACATTTGTACAGGGTAGTTTGTACGCATTTCAAGAGCTGTTCTTTGCTTAAGTCCACCTGGGTGGTTAGTGTGACGGTAGTAAATTTTATCGTTTAATTTATTACCTGTTAAATGAATTTTCTCAGCGTTAATAATAATTACATGATCACCCGTGTCAACGTGTGGTGTAAATGTAGGTTTGTTTTTACCACGTAAAATGGATGCTACTTCAGTAGATAGGCGACCTAAAGTTTGACCTTCAGCATCAACCACATACCATTTACGCTCAACTTCGTTAGCTTTTGCCATAAAAGTCGTACGCATGTGTTTCCCTCCTCGTTATCTTTTCCATAGAAAAAATCTATTGTTTATCTTAAACACGATTTCCTTCCGGGGCTAATCGTGGTTTTAGAAACAATACCATATGTTATGATATACTTTTGAGTTTCTAATGTCAAGCAAATGTTACACCAGGATTAGTTGTTATAGTTTACCTCCCATAGGTAAAGCCCATGACCTGGAGCCATCTTTCCAGCAAACTGACGATTTTGTTTCGCTAAAATCTCTGGAATGCTATCAGGATCAAGCTTTCCTTGCCCTACGTTAAGTAACGTACCAACAATAATTCTGACCATATTATATAAAAATCCATTACCTACAAAACGAAAAATTAATTCATCATCTTGCTCAATTAACTCGATTTCATAAATTGTTCGCACTTTATCTTTTTTGTCAGTTTTTGCCGAGCAAAAAGAAGTGAAATCATGCGTTCCAATAAAATAAGGAATTGCTTTTCTTATAGAATTGATTTCGAGCGGATATGGATATTGATATACGTAATTTCTACGGAATACATCCGCAGTCTTTGATAATAATACACGATAACGATATTCTTTTTTCTCAACACCGTAACGTGCATGAAATTCTTCTGTTTTTTTCTCTACTCGCCTAATAACAATATCATCTGGCAACATTGTATTTAAAGCGTTATTCCATTGCCACTCCTCAAGAGACAAAGGAGTATCAAAGTGTATTACTTGCCCTTTTGCATGAACCGTAGAATCTGTTCTACCAGACGCCTGAACACGAACAAGTTCTCCCTTATGCAATTTCTGTAATGCTTTTTCTATCTCCTGTTGAACAGTACGATGCTTCGGCTGAATTTGATAACCACAAAAATGCATACCATCATATGCAACCGTACATTTTATTCTATCCATTTCTCTATTCTCCATTACGATCGCACCCATGCCAAAATACAAGCTAAACAAAATAAGCTTACAATCGTTACTGTATCGCTTGTTTTCCAGCGTAGTTGCCTAAATTTAGTACGTCCTTCACCACTTTGATATCCACGAGCTTCCATCGCAATAGCTAAGTCCTCTGCACGCTTAAAAGCACTGATAAACAGAGGAACGAGCAGTGAGATAATAGCTTTCATTCTATCTTTTATCGGTCCACCAGCGAAATCAATACCACGTGATGCTTGTGCTTTCATTATTTTACTCGTTTCATCCATTAATGTCGGGATAAAACGAAGAGAAATTGACATCATTAATGCGATTTCATGAACAGGAACCTTTATACGCTTCAATGGCTTTAATAACGTCTCCAAACCATCTGTAATTTCAATAGGTGTCGTCGTTAACGTTAATAATGTCGTCATTAAAATAATAACGAAGAACCGTACAGAAATGTATATCCCTTGCTCTAATCCTTTTTCATGTATCGAAAACCAACCAAGCTGGAGTAGTACATCCCCCTCTTTATTTGTAAAAATATGCAGGAAAAATGTAAAAAGAAAAATCCATAAAATTGGTTTTAAGCCCGAAAGTACATAACGAATCGGCACTTTTGCAAAAAATAAAGCAATGAGTGCATATAAAAATAAAAATCCATATGAAATCGCATTATTTGCTAAGAAAACAACAAATACATATAAAAAGACAATCAGCAGCTTCGTACGTGGATCAAGTTGATGAATAAGTGAATTCCCCGGGATATATCTCCCAATAATCAACTGCTGCATGATTCATGACCACCTTTTCGTAACACCTGCACAACTTCATGAGTAAGATCCTCTAAAGATAAGGTAGCCTTTGGAATTGAAATACCAAACTTCTCTTCAATTGCACGTTTATACTTTAATGACATAGGAAGATCCACACCAATTTTCTCTAGTTCATCAGCATGTGAAAATACTTCCTCTGCACTTCCTTGCAAAAAGACCGTTCCTTTATGCATAACTACAATTTGTTCCGCATACTGAGCAGCATCTTCCATATTATGCGTTACAAGGATAACTGTAAGCCCTTTCTCCTTATGCAACTTATAAAACATCTGCATAAGTTCGTTCTGCCCTTTTGGATCTAGACCTGCTGTAGGTTCATCTAATACAAGCACTTCAGGTTCCATTGCCAGTACACCCGCTATAGCAACACGTCTCATTTGTCCACCACTTAATTCGAACGGAGAACATGTTAACAGTTCCGGTTCTAGCCCTACAAGTTCTATTGCCTCTCTAGCCTTTTGCTTCGCTTCGTCTCCAGATACCCCGAAATTAGTAGGTCCGAAGCAAATATCTTTCTCCACAGTTTCTTCAAACAACTGATGTTCCGGGAATTGAAAGACAACCCCTACTTTTTTACGTAGTGGCTTTAGCTTTTTTTCTTTCTTTCCTGCCGAAATCAAATGTTCACCAATTTGAACTGTACCATTTGTCGGCTGCAATAAACCATTTAAATGTTGAATCATCGTCGACTTACCTGAACCAGTATGACCGATAATGGCATAATAGCCCCCACTTGGAAACGACACGTCTACATCATAAAGTGCGCGTCTTTCAAATGGAGTTTTATATTGATAACGATGTTCTACTTTTTGGAATGTAATCTCCAAAGTTCGTTCACCAAGCTTTCCATTGTAAGATGCGTATTTTGCAAAAGAATTTCATTTCTTTTTAATAATTCTGCTATTTTCACCGAAAACGGTACATCTAAGCCAATTTCTTGGAGCATATGAGAGGACTTGAAAATTTTCTCTGGAGTCCCTTCCTCTAATATTTCTCCCTTATTTAAAATAATGACACGATCTGACTGCGCCGCTTCTTCTAAATCGTGCGTAATTGATAACACGGTAATACCTTTTTGATTAACAAGTTGTCTAACCGTTTCTACTACTTCACGTCTTCCTTGAGGATCTAACATTGACGTTGCTTCATCTAATATTAAAATAGATGGCTGAAGTGCTAAAACGCCCGCTATTGCCACTCGCTGTTTTTGCCCACCAGATAAGGAATGAGGCTCATCATTAAGAAAATCTTCCATACGGACAAGTCGTAAGGCCTGTTCTAATCTTTCAATCATTTGTTCTCTTGGCATTCCGATATTCTCTAAACCAAATACAACATCATCTTGCACTGTTGTTCCAACAAATTGATTATCTGGATTTTGAAATACCATTCCAATTTGTTTTCGAACATCCCATACCGTTTCCTCTGATAAAACCATTGAATCATTTACTGTAATAGTCCCTGCTTCCGGCAAAAACAAACCATTCAATAATTTTGCAAGTGTAGACTTTCCTGAACCGTTTTGTCCAATAATAGATACCCATTCTCCCTCATATAAGGAAAATGAAACATCTTTTAATGCATACGTGGCTGCCCCAGGATATTGAAATGATATATTTCCTATCCGAAGTTTCTCTTTTTTCAATAGAAGGCACCCTTTCCTTCGCCAAGCTCGCCTATTTTTATATTTAAAAAAAAGGGCCATGACCAGTTTCTTGAAAAGAACTGTCCTGCCCTTTTAATTATCATTATACTAACTCGATAATTACCATTGGTGCTGCGTCTCCGCGACGTGGACCAATTTTTGCAATACGAGTGTATCCGCCTTGGCGCTCAGCATAGCGTGGAGCTACATCAGCGAATAATTTTTGAAGTGCATCTTGACCAGTCTCAGCGTTAGCTACTTCATTGCGAATGAAAGCTGCTGCTTGACGACGAGCATGAAGATCTCCGCGTTTACCTAAAGTGATCATTTTTTCCACTACAGAACGAAGTTCTTTTGCACGAGTTTCTGTCGTTTGGATGCGCTCGTTGATAATTAAATCAGTAGCTAAGTCACGTAACATAGCTTTACGTTGCGCACTTGTACGGCCTAATTTTCTGTATGCCATTCGTAGTTCCCTCCTTTGTTCATGGGTTTAAATCCTCAGTCGTCTTTACGTAAACCTAAACCTAATTCCTCAAGTTTATGTTTAACTTCTTCTAAGGATTTACGTCCTAAGTTACGAACTTTCATCATATCTTCTTCTGTTTTGTTCGCAAGCTCTTGTACAGTATTAATTCCTGCACGTTTTAGGCAATTATAAGAACGAACAGAAAGGTCTAGTTCTTCGATAGTCATCTCAAGAACTTTCTCTTTTTGATCTTCTTCCTTCTCGACCATAATCTCAGCATTTTGTGCTTCATCAGTTAAACCAACAAAGATATTTAAATGCTCAGTTAAGATTTTGGCACCTAAAGAGATAGCTTCTTTTGGCCCGATGCTTCCATCCGTCCATACATCAAGCGTAAGCTTATCATAATTAGCCACTTGTCCGACACGTGTCTTTTCCACTTGGTAAGTCACACGTGATACTGGAGTATAAATAGAATCAATAGGAATTACTCCTATTGGTTGATCTTCGCTTTTATTTGCATCAGCTGGCGTATACCCACGGCCACGCTTTGCAGTTAAACGCACGCGGAAATGCGCATCTTTTGCTAACGTTGCAATGTGTAAATCTGGATTTAAGATTTCTACATCACTATCGTGAGTAATATCAGCAGCTGTGACAATACCTTCGCCCTGCACATCAATTTCCAACGTCTTCTCTTCTTCAGAGTAGATTTTAAGAGCTAACTTTTTCAAGTTTAAGATGATCGTCGTAACGTCTTCTACTACGCCCTCAACTGTTGAAAATTCATGTAATACGCCATCGATTTGGATAGCAGTAACAGCGGCACCAGGGAGTGAGGATAAAAGAATACGACGTAAGGAGTTACCCAAAGTAGTACCATATCCACGCTCAAGCGGTTCAATTACGAATTTACCATATTTAGCATCTTCGTTAAGTTCAACCGTTTCGATTTTCGGCTTTTCGATTTCAATCATTAACTAAACCCTCCTTCAAAACGTCGAAACCCCGGTTAAACAAAGGTATAACCCCTGTCTAACCGAAAGTCCCCCTTAGGCAGTTCCCGATTGTGCACAACAAGCGATGTTTCTGTACGAAATTTCTCGATAATGCATCATATCCATTATAGACAAAAGGGAAAATTCTATACAGAAAAATTACACACGACGACGTTTTGGCGGACGACATCCATTATGAGGAACTGGAGTAACATCTCTAATTGCTGTTACTTCTAGACCTGCAGCTTGAAGAGCACGAATTGCAGCTTCACGACCAGCACCAGGACCTTTAACAGTAACCTCTAAAGTTTTTAAACCGTGCTCCATTGCAACTTTAGCAGCAGCTTCAGCAGCCATTTGCGCAGCGAATGGAGTAGATTTACGAGATCCACGGAAACCAAGTGCACCAGCACTAGACCAAGAAAGTGCGTTACCGTGAGTATCTGTAAGTGTTACGATTGTGTTGTTGAAAGTAGAACGAATATGAGCTATACCAGCTTCGATATTCTTTTTCACACGTTTTTTACGAGTGTTTGTTTTACGTGCCATTGTTAGTTCAACCTCCTTTACTTATTATTTCTTTTTATTTGCTACTGTACGACGTGGACCTTTACGTGTACGAGCATTGTTTTTAGAATTTTGACCACGAACTGGTAAACCACGACGGTGACGAAGACCACGGTAAGAACCGATCTCCATTAGACGTTTAATGTTAAGAGATACTTCACGACGAAGGTCTCCCTCAACTTTAATACGATCGATAACATCACGGATACGTCCTAATTCGTCTTCCGTTAAATCACGAACTCGTGTTTCTGAAGAAATACCAGCTTCAGTAAGAATTTTTTCAGCAGTTGTGCGACCAATGCCGAATACGTAAGTTAAAGAAATAACAACGCGTTTGTCTCGAGGAATATCTACACCTGCGATACGTGCCATTCTGAATGCACCTCCTTCTGATTAACCTTGTTTTTGTTTATGTTTAGGGTTTTCACAAATAACCATTACTTTTCCACGTCTACGAATAACTTTACATTTTTCGCAGATTGGTTTAACTGACGGTCTTACTTTCATGTCTCGAACCTCCTTAAAGATTACGGAGTGCTATATTATTTAAAACGGTACGTAATACGACCACGATTTAAATCGTACGGAGATAATTCTACCGTAACTTTGTCTCCTGGTAAAATACGAATGAAGTTCATACGGATTTTACCAGAAACGTGAGCCAATACGACATGCCCATTCTCTAATTCTACTTTGAACATAGCATTTGGCAACGTTTCAAGAACGGTACCTTCGACTTCAATTACATCATCTTTAGCCATTCAATAGTTCTCCCTTCTTCAAATCAGTAACATTTTACACTGCTCTGAAATCCCGGAGAGCCAGCTACTTATAAAGTGGTAAGGATTTCGTATCCTGCTTCTGTAAGAGCAATCGTGTGCTCAAAATGGGCACACCATTTACCATCTACCGTTACCACTGTCCAGTCATCAGATAGTGTTTTTACATATCGTCTTCCTTGATTCACCATCGGCTCAACACAGATGACCATTCCCGGCTTTAATCTAGGGCCTCTATTTGGTGGACCATAGTGCGGGATTTGAGGGTCCTCATGTAAGTCTTGCCCGATTCCGTGACCAACATACTCCCTAACGATCGAGAATCCATTCTCTTCAGCATGGGTTTGAACCGCATGTGAGATATTTGATAATCTCTCGCCTGGTTTTACTTGTTCTAGACCAAGATACAACGATTTTTCTGTGACATCAAGTAGCTTTTGAACAGATTCAGAAATGTTTCCAACTGGATACGTCCATGCAGAATCTCCATGGTACCCATTGTATTTCGCACCAATATCGATACTGATGATATCGCCCTCTTTGAGCTTGCGCTTTCCTGGAATTCCGTGTACAAGCTCTTCATTTACAGAAGCACATATGCTCCCCGGAAATCCGTTGTATCCTTTAAAAGATGGCGTAGCACCATATTTTTGAATCGTCTTTTCCGCTATTTGATCGAGCTCTTTCGTTGTAATTCCTGGAGTAATGTGCTGTTTCAACTCTTGATGAGTTAAAGCAACGATTCTGCCAGCTTCTCGCATGATTTCTATCTCGCGAGGAGTTTTGCAGATGATCATTACGCTAAGCCTCCGATGAGAACATCGATATCAGCAAATACTTTATTGATATCTTGCTCACCATTAATGCTTTTTAAGTAACCAAGCTCGTCGTAGAAATCAAGCAAAGGTTTTGTTTGCTTAATATTTACATCTAAACGATTTGCTACAGTTTCTTCATTGTCATCAGAACGTTGGTATAATTCGCCACCACATTTATCGCACACATCAGCTTTTGCTGGTGGATTGAATTCTAAGTGGTAAGTCGCACCGCACTCTTTACAAATGCGACGGCCTGTAAGGCGTTTTAATAACAACCCTGAATCCACATTAATGTTTAAAACATAGTCGATTTTTTTGCCAAGATCTTTCATAATCTCTTCAAGAGCTGATGCTTGTGCAACAGTTCGTGGGAAACCGTCTAGTAAGAAACCTCTTACGCAGTCTTCTTGACTTAAACGTTCACGAACAATTCCGATTGTAACTTCATCTGGAACAAGTGCACCTTTATCAATAAAAGATTTTGCTTGTAGACCCATTTCAGTTTCAGCCTTCATAGCTGCACGGAACATATCTCCTGTTGAAATGTGAGGGATGTTATACTTGGCTACAATCTGTTCGGCTTGTGTACCTTTACCAGCACCAGGAAGCCCCATTAAAATTAAGTTCATCCTTGTTCCCCCTCAGTACATGAGCATGTAGGGAAGATAGTTCTTCCCACTTACTCACTGCTTGATAAACCCTTTGTAATGGCGTTTTACCAGTTGGCTTTCTAGCTGCTTCATTGTTTCTAAAGCAACGCCGACAACGATTAACATACTCGTTCCACCAATCTGTGCAGATGGAGGAAGATTTCCCAATTTCGTAAAAATAACTGGTAAGATTGCAATCGCTGCTAGGAAAATTGATCCTACAAAGGTCAAACGATACAAGATTTTTGTTAGATATTGTTCTGTATTCTTACCCGGACGAATACCTGGAACATATCCACCTTGCTTGTTTAGATTCTCTGACATTTGCTCTGGATTAACCTGAACAAATGCATAGAAATATGTGAAGGCTACAATGAGCGCAACATATATGATCATTCCCACTGGGTGAGAATAGTTAAAGTTTGCAATAATCCACTGCGATACATCATGTTTCGGGAAGAACTGTGCAATAGTTGGAGGCGTAATTAAGAATGAAACAGCAAAAATGACTGGAATAACACCCGCACTATTTACCTTAAGCGGTAAATGTGTGTTTTGTGCTCCAGCATGATTCCCATTCCCTCCTGTTACACGCTTCGCGTATTGAATTGGGATCTTTCTAACAGCTTGTTGAATGAAAATAACACCAACAATAACTGCTAGCACAGCTAGTAAAATCAATGCAACTTTAACGATACTCATGAACAATTGATCTCCGATATTTTGAAACTGTTGTTGATACACTTGAGATATAACACTTGGGATCGCTGCAGCAATACCGCCAAAGATAAGGATGGAAATACCATTACCTACACCTTTAGCTGTAATCTGTTCGCCTAACCACATTAAAAATGCAGTACCAGCAGTCAGTACCGTAGCAATGTATAAATAAGTGCTCCAACCAGGATTCAAAATTAATTGCCCACCTACCATACCGTTAAAACCGATTGACATACCAAACCCCTGAATAAACGCAAGAACAATTGTAAAGTAACGCGTGAATTGCGTTAGTTTACGACGGCCCATTTCACCTTGCTTCGACCATTCCGAAAATTTAGGAACAACATCCATCTGCAATAATTGCACGATGATGGATGCTGTAATATACGGCATGATTCCCATCGCGAAGATGGAGAAGTTTTTCAAGGCGCCACCGCCAAATGTATTTAGGATGCCTAAAGCATTTAATTGGTCTTGTGCTTTCAGTACGTCTCCATTTGTAAATGGCACTGGGATAAACGTGCCAATCCTGAATACGATTAACATCGCTAAAGTGAATAATATTTTACGTCTTATCTCAGCAACGCGCATAAAGTTGGAGATTGTACGAAACATTAGATCACCTCAACTGATCCGCCAGCTGCTTCAATTGCTTCTTTAGCACTTGAAGAGAACTTGTGCGCTTTAACAGTTAGTTTTTTCTCTACTGCTCCGCTTGCAAGAATTTTAACACCGTCGTTTAACTTGCTGATAACGCCAGTTTCCAGCAATAATTCAGGTGTTACTTCTGTACCATCTTCAAAACGATTTAACGTTGATAAGTTTACAATAGTAAACTCTTTACGGTTAATGTTTGTGAAGCCGCGTTTTGGTAAACGACGGAATAATGGAGTTTGACCACCTTCGAAGCCAAGACGAACACCGCCACCAGAACGTGCGTTTTGTCCTTTATGACCTTTACCAGCAGTTTTACCGTTACCAGAACCGATACCACGACCGACACGGTTACGTACTTTACGAGAACCTTCTGCAGGTTTTAATTCATGAAGTTTCATTCCCAGGCACCTCCTTATATTAATGAGTTATCCTTAAGCTTCTTTTACAGTTAAAAGGTGAGAAACTTTGTTGATCATACCAAGAATAGCAGGAGTTTCTTCCTTAACTACAGTTGAATTCAACTTTTTAAGACCTAAAGCTTCTACCGTCGCACGTTGATCTTGTGGACGACCAATTACACTACGAGTGAGGGTAATTTCTAACTTTTTCGCCATTTGTTTTCCCTCCTTAACCTAGTAGCTCTTCTACAGATTTACCGCGTAATTTTGCAACATCTTCAGCGCGCTTAAGTTCGCTTAATCCGTTCACAGTAGCGCGAATCATGTTGATTGGTGTGTTAGAACCAAGAGATTTCGAAAGAATATCTTGTACACCAGCTAATTCAAGAACCGCACGAACAGGTCCACCAGCAATAACACCAGTACCCTCAGCAGCAGGTTTTAAGAATACTTCACCAGCTCCAAAGTGACCGTTGATTGTGTGTGGAATTGTTGTACCAACTAATGGTACAGCGATTAAATTTTTCTTAGCGTCTTCGATAGCTTTGCGAATTGCGTCTGGTACCTCTTGTGCTTTACCAGTACCGAATCCAACATGACCGTTTTTATCGCCAACTACAACTAGTGCAGCAAAGCGGAAACGACGACCACCCTTAACAACTTTCGCGACACGATTTATCGTAACTACACGTTCTTCAAGTTCTAATTTACTTGGGTCAATGCGATGCATCAATTTTCCCTCCTTTGACCATTAAAATTGTAATCCAGCCTCACGAGCAGCTTCAGCTAGAGCTTTAACACGGCCATGGTATAAGTAACCACCGCGATCGAATACTACTTCTTTAACGCCTTTCTCTACAGCACGCTTAGCAACTGATTCTCCAACTTTCGTAGCAGCTTCAGTATTGCTAGTACCGTTAAGAGCAAGGTCTTTATCAAGAGTAGATGCACTTACTAACGTTACACCATTCACATCATCAATAACTTGAGCGTAAATATGTTGGTTAGAACGGAACACGTTTAAACGTGGACGCTCTGCAGTACCAGTAAGTTTAGCACGTACACGTGCATGTCTTTTCTTACGAGTCGCATTTTTATCAGCTTTAGTGATCATTTTCTTGTCACTCCTTTCTCTCACCTAACGGGTTTACTTAGCAGTTTTACCTTCTTTACGACGAACAACTTCGCCTTCGTAACGAATACCTTTACCTTTGTAAGGCTCAGGAGCACGTACAGCACGGATGTTAGCAGCAAATTCGCCAACACGTTGCTTGTCGATACCTTTAATTACGATTTTAGTTGGTGCAGGTACTTCAACTTCAAGACCTGCTTCCGGAGTCATTTCTACTGGATGAGAATAACCTACGCTTAAAACAAGTTTATCTCCTTGTTTTTGAGCACGGTAACCAACACCGACTAATTCAAGTCCGCGTGCGAAACCTGCAGTTACACCTTCAACCATGTTTCCGATTAAAGCACGAGTTGTACCGTGTAATGCACGGTGTTCCTTCTGTTCAGATGGACGCTCAACTGTTAGTGTATTTTCTTCAATTTTGATAGACATATCAGCATTGAATTTACGAGTTAATTCACCTTTAGGGCCTTTTACTGTTACAGTATTGTCTTCTGCAATTGTAATAGTAACACCTGCAGGGATTTCAAGAATCTTTTTACCAATACGAGACATGTGGTCACACCTCCGTTCGTTTTAAATATATATTACCAAACGTATGCTACTACTTCTCCACCAGTTTGTAATTGACGAGCGTCTTTGTCTGTCATTACTCCCTTAGATGTAGAAACAAGAGCGATACCTAATCCGTTAAGTACACGTGGTACTTCGTCAGCTTTAGCGTAAACGCGTAAGCCAGGTTTACTGATACGTTTTAATCCAGTGATTACACGTTCATTGTTTGCACCATATTTCAGGAAAATACGAAGGATACCTTGTTTGTTATCCTCGATGTATTCTACATCACGAATGAAACCTTCACGTTTTAAAAGTTCAGCGATCTCTTTTTTGATTTTAGAAGCAGGAACCTCTAATTTCTCATGACGTACCATGTTCGCATTACGGATGCGAGTAAGCATGTCTGCAATTGGATCTGTCATCACCATGTGTTTTACCTCCTTCCCATTTGTGGGTTTTACCAACTAGCTTTTTTAACACCAGGAATTTGACCTTTATATGCAAGTTCACGGAAACAAATACGGCAAAGTTTAAATTTGCGGTATACAGAATGCGGACGACCGCAGCGTTCGCAACGTGTATACTCTTGTACTTTAAACTTAGGAGTACGCTTTTGTTTCGCTATCATAGATTTTTTAGCCACGTTTTCGCCTCCTCTACTTAGCGTTGGCTTCCATTATTTTTGGAATGGCATACCGAATTGTGTTAAAAGTTCACGAGCTTCTTCATCAGTTTTCGCTGTAGTAACGATTACGATGTCCATACCGCGTACTTTGCTTACTTTATCATAATCAATCTCAGGGAAGATAAGTTGCTCTTTAACACCTAATGTGTAGTTCCCACGACCATCGAATGATTTCTTAGAAACACCACGGAAATCACGTACACGTGGTAAAGAAACCGATACTAATTTGTCGAAGAACTCATACATTTGCTCGCCGCGTAAAGTTACTTTCGCACCGATTGGCATACCTTCACGAAGACGGAAACCAGCGATTGATTTTTTAGCACGAGTTACAACAGGTTTTTGACCTGCGATTTGTGTTAATTCTTCTACTGCATTGTCTAAAGCTTTTGAGTTAGATACCGCGTCACCAACACCAGTGTTGATTACGATCTTTTCGATTTTCGGTACTTCCATCACAGATTTATAGTTAAACTTGCTCACTAGAGCAGGAGTAATTTCCTTTTGGAACTTCTCTTTAAGGCGATTCAATGAAGTGACCTCCTTTCTTAAGAAAATTATTTATCTAATAATTCACCAGATTTTTTTGCAATACGAACTTTTTTACCATCTTCTACTTTGAAGCCTACGCGAGTAGGTTCACCTGTTTTCGGATCTAAAATCATAACGTTAGAAACGTGAATAGGTGCTTCTTTAGTAATAATTCCACCTTGTGGATTTAATTGAGATGGCTTAGAGTGTTTTTTAACGATGTTAACACCCTCAACGATAACACGGTTTTGCTTTGGGAAAGCCACAAGGATAACGCCTTGTTTTCCTTTGTCTTTACCAGTGATTACCTGTACTTTATCACCTTTTTTTACATGCATCTTAATTCTGCACCTCCTTAGCAAGGCAATACCTTAAATTATAGAACTTCTGGAGCTAAAGAAACGATCTTCATGAAGTTGCTATCACGTAATTCACGAGCTACTGGTCCGAAGATACGAGTACCACGTGGGCTCTTATCGTCTTTAATGATAACCGCTGCGTTTTCATCAAATTTGATGTAAGAACCGTCCGGACGACGAGCTCCGCTCTTCGTACGTACTACTACTGCTTTAACAACGTCACCTTTTTTAACAACGCCACCTGGTGTTGCTTGTTTTACCGTAGCAACGATAATGTCACCAATGTTAGCATATTTACGACCAGAGCCGCCTAATACTTTAATTGTTAAAAGTTCACGTGCACCAGAGTTGTCAGCAACTTTCAAACGAGATTCTTGTTGGATCATGTTATGAAACCTCCCTTCGGACTAAAAATTCCGATTCGTCTATTTAGATAATAACCGCTTCTTCAACGATTTCAACTAAACGGAAACGCTTAGTAGCAGAAAGCGGGCGAGTTTCCATGATTTTAACGATATCGCCAAGTTTCGCTTGGTTTTGCTCATCATGGGCTTTGTACTTCTTAGAATACTTAACACGTTTTCCGTACAAGGAATGAGTTTTGTAAGTTTCAACTAAAACTGTAATCGTTTTGTCCATTTTGTCAGACACTACACGACCAGTATAAACTTTGCGTTGGTTACGTTCGCTCACTATGCAAACCTCCCCTCAATTTATCGATTAATTCCGATCTCTCTTTCACGAACTACAGTTTTCATACGAGCAATTGCTTTACGCACTTCACGAATGCGAGTTGGATTCTCTAATTGTCCTGTAGCAAGTTGGAAGCGAAGATTAAACAACTCTTCCTTTAAAGCTTTAACTTTTGTTTCGATTTCGGCAGTGGTTAATTCACGAATATCATTAGTTTTCATTAGATTCACCACCATTTTCTTCACGTTTTACGAATTTACATTTCACAGGTAACTTGTGAGCTGCAAGACGTAATGCTTCGCGTGCTACCTCTTCAGATACACCCGCGATTTCGAACATAATTTTCCCAGGTTTTACTACTGCTACCCAGCCTTCTGGTGCCCCTTTACCGGAACCCATACGTACTTCTAGAGGTTTTGCAGTGTAAGGTTTAGAAGGGAAAATTTTAATCCATACTTTACCGCCACGTTTCATGTAACGAGTCATTGCACGACGAGCAGCTTCGATTTGACGGTTTGTAATCCATGAAGCAGCTTGTGCTTGTAAACCGAATTCACCGAAAGCAATTTCAGTTCCACCTTTAGCACGACCACGCATTTTACCACGATGCTCTCTACGATATTTTACGCGTTTTGGCATTAACATATTATTTTCCTCCTTCCTCAGAAGCTTTCTTTTTTGTAGGAAGGACTTCTCCACGGTAGATCCATACTTTTACGCCTAATTTACCGTATGTTGTATCAGCTTCAACTGCTGCATAGTCAATATCAGCGCGAAGTGTATGAAGTGGAACAGTTCCTTCACTGTAAGATTCTGCACGAGCGATATCAGCTCCGCCAAGACGACCAGAAACCTGTGTTTTAATACCTTTAGCACCTGCACGCATAGCACGTTGAATAACTTGCTTTTGTGCACGACGGAATGATACACGGTTTTCTAATTGACGAGCGATGTTTTCGCCTACTAATTTAGCGTTAAGATCAGCTCTCTTAACTTCTAAAATGTTGATGTGTACACGCTTGCCTGTTAATTGGTTAAGAGCTTTACGAAGTGCTTCAACTTCAGTACCACCTTTACCAATTACCATACCAGGTTTTGCAGTGTGAATTGTAACATTTACACGATTTGCTGCACGTTCGATTTCTACTTTAGCAACAGCAGAATCTTTTAAGCGTACATTAATGTACTCACGGATTTTGATGTCTTCATGTAATAATGTAGCGTAATCTTTCTCAGCGAACCAACGAGATTCCCAGTCACGGATAACACCGACACGAAGACCAATTGGATTAACCTTTTGACCCATCGATTATCCCTCCTTCTTTTCTGATACCACAACTGTGATGTGGCTTGTGCGTTTGTTAATTTGGCTTGCACGACCCATTGCACGTGGACGGAAACGTTTCAACGTTGGACCTTCGTCAACGAAGACTTTTTCAACAACTAGGTTGTTAATATCCATCTCATAATTGTGCTCTGCATTTGCGATTGCAGATTTTAAAACTTTTTCTACAACTGGAGAAGCAGTTTTTGGTGTGTGGTTAAGGATAGCAATCGCTTCACCCACTTGCTTACCTCGGATTAAGTCTACTACTAAACGAACTTTACGAGGAGCAATACGAACTGTTCTCGCTACTGCTTTAGCTTGCATTGAAGTGCCTCCTCTCATTATCTTCTAGTTTTCTTATCGTCAGCAAGGTGACCTTTATACGTACGAGTTGGTGCGAATTCACCTAACTTATGGCCAACCATATCCTCAGTGATGTACACAGGTACGTGTTTACGACCATCATATACAGCGATTGTGTGTCCGATGAACTGAGGGAAGATTGTTGAACGGCGAGACCAAGTTTTAACAACTTGTTTTTGCTCAGATGCAACTAATTTTTCCATTTTGCTCATTAAGTGATCATCGACAAATGGTCCTTTTTTTAAGCTACGAGCCATTTTGGTGCCTCCCTTCGTGATTGGCGTACGGTTCTAGAAATGAACCGTACTACAATCCCATTATTTTTTACGACGACGAACGATAAATTTGTCAGACGCTTTGTTTTTCTTACGAGTCTTGAATCCAAGAGTTGGTTTACCCCATGGAGACATTGGAGACTTACGTCCGATTGGAGAACGACCTTCACCACCACCGTGTGGGTGATCAACCGGGTTCATTACAGAACCACGAACTGTTGGGCGTTTACCTAACCAGCGAGAGCGACCTGCTTTACCGATTTTGATAAGTTCATGTTGTTCGTTACCTACTTGACCGATTGAAGCGCGACAAGCAGATAATACAAGACGTACTTCACCAGAAGTTAAACGTACAAGTACGTATTTACCTTCTTTACCAAGTACTTGAGCAGATGTACCAGCAGAACGAACTAATTGTCCGCCACGACCAGGCTTAAGCTCGATGTTATGAACAACAGTACCTACTGGAATGTTGATTAATGGTAATGCGTTACCGATTTTGATGTCAGCTTCTGGGCCAGACATAACTTCCATACCTACTTCTAAAGATTTAGGAGCAAGAATGTAACGTTTTTCACCGTCAACGTAGTTAATTAATGCGATATTCGCAGAGCGGTTTGGATCGTATTCGATCGTAGCAACGCGTCCTGGAATTCCATCTTTGTTACGCTTAAAGTCGATGATACGGTATTGACGCTTATGTCCGCCACCTTGATGACGTACAGTAATTTTACCTTGGTTATTACGACCAGCCTTCTTGCTTAAAGGAGCAAGTAAAGACTTTTCGGGTCTGTCAGTCGTGATTTCAGCGAAATCATTCGTAGTCATATTACGACGACCGTTAGTAGTTGGATTATACTTTTTAATTCCCATCTCAATTTCCCTCCTTCTTTAGTAAGAATTAAACACCTTGGAAGATTTCGATTTCTTTGCTGTCAGCAGTTAGCTTAACGATTGCTTTACGACGACGGCTAGTAAAACCAGCGTGACGACCAACGCGTTTTGCTTTCGGCTTGTAGTTCATGATGTTCACTTTTTCTACTTTAACACCAAAGATCGCTTCAAGAGCATCTTTAACTTCTGTTTTATTAGATTTAACGTCCACATCGAACGTGTATTTTTTTTCAGCCATCATTTCCATAGAACGTTCAGTGATAACTGGGCGCTTAATGATATCACGAGGATCTCTCATTATGCAAGCACCTCCTCTACTTTTTCCACTGCCGCTTTTGTCATGATTAGCTTATCATGATGAAGCACGTCTAAAACGTTTACGCCATCAGCAGTGATTACTGTTACTCCAGGGATATTGCGAGCAGATAACTCTACAGATTCGTTTGCATCAGCAGTTACGATAAGAGCTTTCTTCTCAACAGTTAATCCTTTAAGTACTGCTAGCATGTCTTTTGTTTTTGGTGCATTTAATACTAGGTCTTCAAGAACTACAATGTTGTTCTCAACTACTTTAGTAGCTAATGCAGATTTAATTGCTAAACGACGAACCTTCTTAGGAAGTTTGTACGCATAGCTTCTTGGTGTAGGTCCGAATACCGTACCACCACCACGCCATTGAGGAGAACGGATAGACCCTTGACGAGCACGTCCAGTTCCTTTTTGACGCCATGGTTTACGACCACCACCGCGAACTTCAGAACGAGTTTTTACTTTGTGTGTACCTTGACGTAAAGATGCACGTTGCATCATTACAGCTTCGAAAAGTACAGCTTCATTTGGTTCGATACCGAAAATAGCTTCAGCTAATTCGATTTCACCAACCTGTGAACCAGTTTGGTTATATACAGTAACTTTTGGCATTGGAATTCCTCCTTCCTATTGTGAATTATTTGCTAACCTTCACAGCGCCTTGAACAACTACAAGAGATTTCTTAGCACCTGGAACGTTACCTTTTACTAGTAATAAGTTGCGCTCAGTGTCAACTTGAACGATTTCTAAGTTTTGGATAGTAACTTGGTCTCCACCCATACGTCCAGCAAGTTTTTTGCCTTTGAATACACGGTTCGGAGCAACTGGGCCCATTGAACCTGGACGACGGTGATAGCGAGAACCATGAGACATAGGTCCGCGAGATTGTCCGTGGCGTTTGATAACACCTTGGAAACCTTTACCTTTAGAAATTCCTGTTACGTCAACGATTTCACCTGCAGCGAAAACTTCAACTTTTACCTCTTGACCAACCTCTAATCCGTCCACGTCTGCATCGCGGATTTCGCGAATGAAGCGCTTAGGAGTTGTAGATGCTTTAGCAGTGTGGCCTTGTTCAGGTTTGTTAGTTAACTTTTCACGTTTATCTTCAAATCCTAACTGGATTGCATTGTAGCCATCAGTTTCAGTTGTTTTCTTTTGAAGAACAACGTTTGGATTAGCAGCGATAACTGTTACTGGGATTAACTCACCGTTCTCAGCAAATACTTGAGTCATACCGATCTTTCTTCCTAAGATTCCTTTGGTCATGAGTTACACCTCCTACATTTTTAAGTTATATAATTTATAGTTTAATTTCGATATCTACACCAGACGGTAAGTCTAAACGCATTAATGAATCTACTGTTTGTGGAGTAGGACTCACGATATCGATTAAACGTTTGTGTGTGCGCATTTCGAATTGCTCACGAGAATCTTTGTACTTATGAACAGCACGAAGAATTGTGTAAATAGTCTTCTCAGTTGGTAATGGGATCGGACCAGAAACTGTTGCCCCAGAACGCTTAGCTGTTTCTACAATTTTCTCAGCTGATTGATCAAGAATACGGTGATCATAAGCTTTTAAACGGATACGAATTTTTTCTTTTGCCATTATTTTCCCTCCTTCGTTCGCCTATTTCTAAAATAGACCTTCTCCATGGAAATTTCCCCACACCATGCCATGGCAAAGCGGCCGGGTGTGTCAGCAACCTTCCACTTCATCGCAGTCAAAGACCAACATTGTCTATTATACAATGTTATTAGTCTAGATGCAAGCATCTTTTTGTTTGCATCTGCTTTTCTCTACTTTTGCTATTATACATGGCACTTTAAAGAATTTCAAGTTTTCATCTACTAGAATTCATTTTACAGTTTTTGGGTTTCGTTTTAATGTTTTTATATACTATAGAAGAAACTCGTCAAAACATAAAGATATCATCCAATTCATTATATAAACACAAACAAAACCCCCCAAGGGAAATCCCTTGGGGGGTTTTATATCAGTTAAGATTACTCAACGATAGTAGCAACTACACCGTAACCTACTGTACGTCCACCTTCACGAATAGAGAATTTAGTTCCCTCTTCGATAGCGATTGGAGCGATAAGTTCGATAGTCATTTCGATGTTGTCACCAGGCATTACCATTTCAGTACCTTCTGGTAATTGGATGATACCAGTTACGTCAGTTGTACGGAAGTAGAACTGAGGACGGTAGTTAGCGAAGAATGGAGTGTGACGTCCACCTTCTTCTTTAGATAATACGAAAACTTCAGCTTTGAATTTAGCGTGTGCTTTTACAGAGCCAGTTTTAGCAAGAACTTGTCCACGTTGGATGTCTTCACGAGCAACCCCACGAAGAAGAGCACCGATGTTGTCTCCAGCTTGAGCTTGGTCAAGAAGTTTACGGAACATTTCTACACCAGTTACAGTTGTAGAAGCATTCTCTTCAGCAAGACCGATGATTTCTACTACGTCACCAACTTTAACGATTCCGCGCTCTACACGACCAGTTGCAACTGTACCACGACCTGTGATAGAGAATACATCCTCGATAGGCATTAAGAATGGTTTGTCAGTTTCACGTTCTGGAGTTGGGATGTAAGCATCAACTTCAGTCATTAATTCAATGATTTTTGCTTCCCAATCAGCTTCTCCTTGAAGAGCTTTAAGAGCAGAACCTTTGATTACAGGAATGTCGTCGCCTGGGAATCCGTATTCAGATAATAGGTCACGAACTTCCATTTCTACTAATTCTAATAATTCTTCGTCGTCAACCATGTCGCATTTGTTTAAGAATACAACGATGTAAGGAACACCTACTTGACGAGAAAGAAGGATGTGCTCACGTGTTTGAGGCATTGGGCCATCAGCAGCAGATACTACTAAGATACCGCCGTCCATTTGAGCAGCACCAGTGATCATGTTTTTAACATAGTCAGCGTGACCTGGGCAGTCAACGTGTGCATAGTGACGAGTTTCAGTTTCGTACTCAACGTGTGCAGTTGAGATTGTGATTCCGCGCTCTCTTTCTTCTGGAGCAGCGTCGATTTGATCGTATCCGCGTGCTTCAGCACCACCAGCTTTTGCAAGAACTGTAGTGATCGCAGCAGTTAATGTAGTTTTACCATGGTCAACGTGGCCGATTGTACCGATGTTAACATGGGGTTTAGAACGTTCGAATTTAGCTTTAGCCATTCTAAATTCCTCCTTAGTTTATATAGGTTATTTTATATTTAGACTAGAAAGCGAAACTTACGTCCCACTTTCTAAGCTTACATAAGTAGTTATACTCGAACAATTGATAAAAATCAATTATTCGCCTTTATTTTTTTTAATAATTTCTTCTGAAACAGACTTCGGTACTTCTTCATAATGATCAAATGTCATTGAGAATGTTCCGCGTCCTTGAGTGTTAGAACGTAATGCTGTCGCATAACCGAACATTTCAGAAAGCGGAACCATAGCGCGAACAACTTGTGCGTTACCGCGAGCTTCCATACCTTCTACACGTCCACGACGAGATGTTACGTCACCCATGATGTCTCCCATGTATTCTTCAGGGATTACAACTTCAACTTTCATCATTGGCTCAAGAATTACTGGGTTACATTTAGAAACCGCAGCTTTAAGTGCCATAGATGCAGCGATTTTGAACGCCATCTCAGATGAATCGACATCATGGTAAGAACCGTCAACTAATGCTGCTTTAATGTCAACTAGTGGGTAACCAGCTAGTACACCATTTTTAAGTGAGTCTTCAAGACCCGCTCCAACAGCTGGGATGTATTCACGTGGAACTACACCGCCGACGATTTTGTTTTCGAATTCAAATCCTTTACCTTCTTCGTTAGGTGCAAACTCAATCCAAACGTGACCGAATTGTCCACGTCCACCAGATTGACGAGCAAACTTACCTTCAACTTTCGCAGCAGCGCGGAAAGTTTCACGGTATGCTACCTGAGGAGCACCAACGTTTGCTTCGACTTTGAATTCACGGCGCATACGGTCAACGATGATATCAAGGTGAAGTTCACCCATACCAGCGATGATAGTTTGGCCAGTTTCTTGGTCAGTGTGAGCACGGAATGTTGGATCTTCTTCAGAAAGCTTAGATAATGCTGTACCCATTTTATCTTGGTCAGCTTTAGATTTTGGTTCGATAGCTACAGAGATAACTGGCTCTGGGAATTCCATAGACTCAAGGATAACAAGACTCTTCTCGTCACAAAGAGTATCACCAGTAGTAGTATCTTTTAAACCTACAGCAGCAGCGATATCACCAGCGTAAACTGTTGAAATCTCTTCACGGCTGTTAGCGTGCATTTGTAGGATACGTCCTACACGCTCACGCTTACCTTTAGTTGAGTTTTTCACGTATGATCCAGAGTTTAACACACCAGAGTACACACGGAAGAACGTTAACTTACCAACATAAGGGTCAGTCATGATTTTGAATGCTAGAGCTGCGAATGGTTCTTCATCGCTAGACTTACGTTCTACTTCTTCATCTGTATCCGGAAGAGTACCTTTAATAGCAGGTACATCTAATGGAGATGGTAGGTAGTCGATAACTGCGTCTAACAGGATTTGAACACCTTTGTTTTTGAATGCAGAACCACAGATTACTGGGAAGAATTCTACAGAAGTTGTAGCCTTACGGATACCAGCTTTAAGCTCTTCTACAGTGATTTCTTCACCTTCTAGGTACTTCATCATCATTTCTTCATCAAGCTCAGCTACCGCTTCAATAAGCTTTCCACGGTATTCTTCAGCTAGTTCTTTGTGCTCTTCAGGAATTTCGACACGCTCGATGTCTGTTCCTAAATCGTTACCGTACATGTAAGCACACTCTTCAACAAGATCAATGATACCATTGAACTCATCTTCAGCACCGATTGGTAACTGAATTGGATGTGCGTTTGCTTGTAAACGATCGTGGATTGTTCCTACAGAGTATAAGAAATCTGCACCGATCTTATCCATTTTGTTAACGAATACGATACGAGGTACACCGTAAGTAGTAGCCTGACGCCAAACAGTTTCTGTTTGTGGTTCTACACCAGATTGTGCATCAAGTACTGCTACCGCACCATCAAGTACGCGTAAAGAACGTTCTACTTCTACTGTGAAGTCTACGTGTCCTGGAGTATCAATGATGTTTACACGGTGACCTTTCCATTGAGCTGTAGTTGCAGCAGAAGTAATTGTGATACCACGCTCTTGCTCTTGCTCCATCCAGTCCATCTGAGATGCACCTTCATGAGTTTCACCGATTTTATGAATACGTCCTGTGTAATACAGAATACGCTCAGTTGCTGTTGTTTTACCAGCATCGATGTGAGCCATGATACCAATATTACGAGTGTTTTCTAAAGAGAACTCTCTTGTCATTTGGTGTCTTGCTCCTTCCATATATGGATTGGATTTTTTATTTTAAGTAGCAAAAAAGCCACTTTATATTGTTACATATGCCAGTGTCCAGTACCCTCATTATGTAAAACGAGCGCCCAACGAAAGGGAGAGGCATTCTCCCTCTCCACACTTCCATAAGCGACAAATAAAGCGGTTTATGCTTACATTTATTTTACGTTGAATCCTACCAACGGTAATGAGCAAATGCTTTGTTAGCTTCTGCCATTTTATGAGTGTCTTCACGTTTCTTAACAGATGCACCAGCGTTGTTAGCTGCATCTAAGATTTCGTAAGCTAGACGCTCTTCCATAGTTTTTTCACCACGAAGACGAGCATAGTTTACTAACCAGCGAAGACCTAAAGTTGTACGGCGTTCTGGACGAACCTCAACTGGAACTTGGTAGTTAGCACCACCAACACGACGAGCGCGTACTTCAAGAACAGGCATGATGTTCTTAAGAGCTTGCTCGAATACTTCCATTGGTTCTTTATCTGAACGTTCACGAACGATATCGAAAGCGTTATAAAGAATTGTTTGAGATTTACCTTTTTTACCGTCAACCATCATTTTGTTGATAAGGCGTGTTACTAGCTTAGAATTGTACATTGGATCTGGTAACACGTCACGTTTCGCAACAGGTCCTTTACGAGGCATATTGAGTTCCTCCTTTCATTATAAGTTTATTATTTTTTAGCAGGTTTTGGTCGCTTAGTACCATATTTAGAACGTCCTTGCATACGTTTGTCAACACCAGCTGTATCAAGCGCTCCACGAACGATGTGGTAACGTACCCCTGGTAAATCCTTTACTCGACCACCGCGAATTAATACTACGCTATGCTCTTGTAAGTTATGACCGATACCTGGGATGTAAGCTGTAACTTCAATCCCGTTTGTTAAACGTACACGAGCGTATTTACGTAACGCTGAGTTAGGTTTCTTTGGAGTCATTGTACCAACACGAGTACATACACCACGTTTTTGAGGTGCAGAGATATCAGTTGATTTTTTCTTTAAAGAGTTAAAACCTTTGTTTAACGCAGGTGATTTAGATTTCCATACTTTATCAGTACGACCATTTCTCACTAATTGGTTAATAGTAGGCATTTGATTATCCTCCCTTCGCATGTTTGTATGACCACATATCCAGGTGGTTCATTATTAGTTGAAAACAAAGTTTTTGCAAGGAAGAGCAAATGCTCTCTCCTCACAAAAACAGTTTTAACTTATTATTCCTATTGCTGAAGCTCCCACTTGAATCCCCGAAACTTTTCCAAGCTTACGAACTGATTCAACTTTTGTTATGGGTATGTTATGTTGCAAAGCAGTGCGAATGATAACATGGGTTAACCGCACATCAGCATCTTCTGCAATAACAACTTCTTTAACTATACCATTTTTGATTGCTTCCAATGTTCGTTTATGACCAACGACTACATTTTCAGCATTTGACACTTTTTGATAAGACATATAAATATCCTCCAAAGCATCGTTCAGGAGCAACCTTGATTATAGTAACATTTTGACTCATACAATGTCAACTAGGATTAGCTGTTTTTATACAAAATTTACGACGGAAAATTTTACTGTTCCACATAAACTTCATCGTTTTCTACATTCATGTTATCTTGTGTTGTTTTTACAAGATCCACTTTACGATAACGATTCATACCTGTTCCAGCAGGAACAAGCTTACCGATAATAACATTCTCTTTCAATCCTAGAAGCTCATCGCGTTTACCTTTAATTGCTGCATCCGTTAAAACACGAGTTGTTTCTTGGAACGAAGCTGCAGATAAGAACGAATCTGTTTCAAGTGAAGCTTTTGTAATACCAAGTAGAACAGGTCTAGCTGTCGCTGGTTGTTTACCTTTCAGTAACACCTTCGCATTCGCATCAGTAAACTGATGGATATCTAGTAATGTTCCTGGTAATACATCTGTTTCACCTGCATCACTTACACGAACTTTACGTAGCATTTGGCGTACCATTACTTCTACGTGTTTGTCACCAATTTCTACCCCTTGCATACGGTATACTTTTTGAACTTCACGTAATAAGTATTCTTGCACTGCTGTAATGTCCGTTACTTTTAGTAATTCTTTCGGATCAATAGAACCTTCTGTTAACTCTTTACCGTGGCTAATTGGCTGTCCTGGAGTTACTTTCAGACGAGCACCGTAAGGAATAGCATACGTACGAGCTTCAACTTCACCCTGTACAACTACTTCTTGGCGATCTTTAACATCGTTGATCGCTGCGATAACACCGTCGATTTCACTGATAACTGCCTGACCTTTCGGATTACGAGCTTCGAAGATCTCTTGGATACGAGGTAAACCTTGAGTGATATCATCTCCGGCAACCCCACCTGTATGGAATGTACGCATCGTTAACTGTGTACCTGGCTCACCGATAGATTGAGCTGCGATAATACCTACCGCTTCTCCTACTTCTACGTCTGTACCAGTTGCTAAGTTACGACCGTAACACTTCTTACATACACCGTGGCGAGTGTTACACGTGAACGCTGAACGAATGTTTACAGTTTCAACACCCGAATTTTCAACGATATGAGCGATATCTTCAGTAATTAATTGGTTTTCACTAACTAATACTTCACCTGTTTCAGGATGTTTTACAGTTTTTCTTGCAAAACGTCCAACAAGACGATCATATAATGACTCAATTACTTCATTACCCTCTTTAATCGCACCAATTAATAGACCACGATCTGTTCCACAATCATCTTCACGGACAATTACATCTTGTGCAACGTCTACAAGACGACGCGTTAAGTAACCAGAATCGGCAGTTTTAAGTGCTGTATCGGCAAGACCTTTACGCGCACCATGCGTAGAGATGAAGTACTCAAGTACTGTTAAACCTTCACGGAAACTTGATTTAATTGGAAGTTCGATAATACGACCAGATGGATTGGCCATCAGACCACGCATACCAGCAAGCTGAGTAAAGTTCGATGCGTTACCACGGGCACCGGAATCACTCATCATGAAGATTGGGTTGCGTTTATTCAAGGATTTCATCAGTTTTCCTTGGATAACATCTTTTGCATTACTCCAAATAGAGATAACGCGATCGTAACGTTCTTCTTCCGTGATTAAACCGCGACGGAATTGTTTAATTACATTATCTACTTTTGCTTGTGCTTCATGGAGAATTTCATCTTTTTCACCTAATACAAGAATGTCAGATACCCCAACTGTAATACCAGCCTTTGTAGAGTACTTAAATCCTAAGTTTTTCATACGGTCAAGCATGCGAGATGTTTCCGTAATTTGGAAACGTTTGAATACTTCCGCAATGATGTTACCAAGGATCTTCTTGCTAAATGGTGCCACTTCTTCGCGACTAGCAATAATTTCTTTAATGTTCGCACCTTTTTCAACGAAATATTCCGCTGGTGTTTCTTTTTCAAGGTTTGAGTTTGTCGGTTCATTAATATAAGGGAACGACTCTGGTAAGATTTCGTTAAATATTAATTTACCAACTGTTGTTAATAGAAGCTTACCCTTTTGCTCTTCAGTAAACGTTACGTTATTTACTGAACTTGCAGCAACTGCAACACGTGTGTGCAGATGTAC
Organism: Bacillus sp. AY2-1; assembly: GCF_008368965.1. Lineage (NCBI taxonomy): Bacteria > Bacillati > Bacillota > Bacilli > Caryophanales > Bacillaceae > Bacillus > Bacillus sp. AY2-1. The sequence goes on from NZ_QPEL01000071.1 coordinate 31,903, forward strand.
ATATCCATTTTGGTATGCAAGTATTGCTTCGTTTGCATCTTTGAAGACCATACCTTCACCGATTGCGCCTTCACGCTCAAGTGTTAAGTAGTAGTTACCTAATACCATATCCTGAGATGGAGTAACAACTGGTTTTCCGTCTTTTGGATTCAAGATGTTTTGTGCCGCTAACATAAGAATACGAGCTTCTGCTTGTGCCTCTGATGATAACGGAACGTGAACCGCCATTTGGTCACCGTCAAAGTCCGCGTTGTATGCAGTACATACAAGTGGATGAAGACGAATTGCGCGACCTTCTACTAATGTAGGTTCAAACGCCTGGATACCAAGACGGTGAAGTGTTGGTGCGCGGTTTAGAAGTACTGGATGCTCTTTAATCACAGATTCTAAAACGTCCCAAACTTCAGGGTGTACACGCTCAATTTTACGTTTCGCACTCTTAATATTGTGTGCTAAGCCTTTTCCAACTAACTCTTTCATAACGAAAGGTTTGAACAGTTCAAGCGCCATTTCTTTCGGTAATCCACACTGGTACATCTTTAAGTTCGGTCCTACAACGATTACAGAACGGCCAGAGTAGTCAACACGTTTACCTAATAAGTTTTGACGGAAACGTCCTTGTTTACCTTTAAGCATGTGAGATAGTGATTTTAATGGGCGGTTACCTGGTCCAGTAACCGGACGGCCACGACGGCCATTATCGATTAATGCGTCTACAGCTTCTTGTAACATACGTTTTTCGTTTTGAACGATGATGCTTGGAGCACCTAGGTCCAATAGACGTTTTAAACGGTTGTTACGGTTAATTACACGACGATATAAGTCGTTTAAGTCAGAAGTAGCAAAACGTCCACCATCTAACTGTACCATTGGGCGTAGTTCTGGTGGGATTACTGGTAGAACATCTAAGATCATCCAAGATGGTTCATTTCCAGAGTTGCGGAATGCTTCTAATACTTCTAGACGTTTAATAGCACGAGTACGGCGTTGTCCTTGTGCTGTTTTTAATTCTTCTTTTAAGAAGTCTACTTCTTTATCTAAATCGATGTCTTGTAGTAGCTTTTTAATCGCTTCTGCACCCATAGCAGCTTGGAATGTGCTACCATATCGATCACGATATGCACGGTATTCTTTTTCAGAAAGTAATTGCTTCTTATCAAGTGGTGTATCTCCACTTTCTGTTACAACATAAGAAGCGAAATAAATTACTTCTTCAAGCGCGCGAGGGGACATGTCTAAGACAAGTCCCATGCGGCTCGGGATACCTTTGAAATACCAAATATGAGATACAGGAGCAGCTAATTCAATATGACCCATACGTTCACGACGTACTTTTGCACGCGTTACTTCAACGCCACATCGATCACAAACTACACCTTTATAACGTACACGTTTGTATTTTCCGCAATGACATTCCCAGTCCTTTTGTGGTCCGAAAATACGCTCACAGAACAAGCCATCTTTTTCAGGCTTTAACGTACGATAGTTAATAGTTTCTGGTTTCTTAACTTCACCGTATGACCAAGAACGAATCTTGTCAGGTGAAGCAAGTCCAATCTTCATATATTCAAAGTTATTTACATCTATCAAGGGGCCTACCTCCCTTTTAGTCTACAGGTTATCCCAATTATTCCTTAGTTGTCTCAACTTCAACATTCAATTTATCTGCTGATTGATGATCATCATCATCTTCTGTATCACGCATTTCAATTTCTGTATCGTCGCTAGACATCATTTTAACGTCCATACCTAAACTTTGCAGCTCTTTAATCAATACTTTGAATGATTCAGGAACGCCTGGTTCTGGAACATTTTCGCCTTTAACAATTGCTTCATAAGTCTTAACACGTCCAACAACATCATCAGACTTCACTGTTAAGATTTCTTGAAGAGTATAAGCAGCACCGTAAGCTTCAAGTGCCCAAACCTCCATCTCACCGAAACGCTGTCCACCGAACTGAGCTTTACCTCCAAGAGGTTGCTGCGTTACAAGTGAGTATGGTCCAGTAGAACGAGCATGAAGTTTATCGTCAACCATGTGCGCAAGTTTGATCATATACATGACACCAACAGATACGCGGTTATCGAATGGTTCACCAGTACGTCCGTCATACAGGATTGTTTTCGCGTCATTTGCCATACCAGCTTCTTCAATTGTGCCCCAAACATCTTCCTCACGAGCACCATCGAATACTGGTGTTGCAATGTGAATGCCCAGGTATCTTGCTGCCATACCAAGATGAAGCTCTAATACCTGACCGATATTCATACGAGATGGTACCCCTAATGGGTTTAACATAATATCGATTGGCGTACCGTCTGGTAAGTAAGGCATATCTTCTTCTGGTAAAATACGAGAAATAACACCTTTGTTACCGTGACGTCCGGCCATCTTGTCACCTTCAGAAATTTTACGTTTTTGAACGATATATGCACGTACAAGTTGATTCACACCTGGTGGCAATTCATCGCCATCTTCACGGTTGAATACTTTTACGTCTAAGATAATACCGCCACCACCGTGTGGTACACGTAGTGATGTATCACGTACTTCACGCGCTTTTTCTCCAAAGATAGCATGTAATAGACGTTCTTCAGCTGTTAATTCTGTTACACCTTTAGGTGTTACTTTACCAACAAGTAAATCTCCATCTTTTACTTCAGCACCAACGCGAATGATACCGCGCTCGTCAAGGTTACGTAATGCGTCTTCCCCAACGTTTGGAATGTCACGTGTAATTTCTTCTGGTCCAAGCTTCGTATCACGAGCTTCTGATTCATATTCTTCAATATGAATAGAAGTGTACACATCATCTTTTACAAGGCGCTCACTCATGATAATCGCATCCTCGTAGTTATAACCGTCCCAAGTCATGAAGCCAACAAGTACGTTACGTCCAAGTGCTAGTTCACCTAATTCCATAGAAGGACCATCCGCAAGGATTTCACCTTTTACAACTTCATTTCCAACACTTACGATTGGACGTTGGTTGTAACAAGTTCCTTGGTTAGAACGAATGAATTTTTGCATTTTGTAGCGATCTAAGTCGCCTTTTACTGTTTGACCGTCAACTTCTACATAGCGACGTACCCAAACTTCACGTGCTTCTACGCGCTCAACAACACCAGGATGTTTACAGATTACTGCAGCACCCGAGTCTTTTGCTGATACGTACTCCATACCTGTACCTACAATCGGAGATTCCGGATTCATTAACGGAACCGCCTGACGTTGCATGTTCGCTCCCATAAGTGCGCGGTTAGAGTCATCGTTTTCTAAGAACGGAATACAAGCTGTCGCTGCCGACACTACTTGTTTTGGAGATACATCCATGTAGTCGATGCGTTCTCTATTTGTGACAATATTTTCGCCACGGAAACGAGCTACGATATCTTCACTTAGGAATTCACCTTCATCAGATAATTTCATATTCGCTTGGGCTACAACATAGTTATCTTCTTCATCTGCTGTTAAATAATCAACATGCCCTGTTACAAGACCAGTTTCTGGGTCAACACGACGGTATGGTGTTTCAATGAAACCAAACTCATTTACTTTCGCGAACGAAGATAATGAGTTAATCAAACCAATGTTTGGTCCCTCTGGTGTTTCAATCGGACACATACGACCATAGTGGGAGTAATGAACGTCACGTACTTCAAAGCCTGCGCGCTCACGCGTTAAACCACCAGGTCCTAATGCAGATAGTCTTCGTTTGTGAGTTAACTCTGCTAATGGATTTGTTTGGTCCATGAACTGAGATAACTGAGAACTTCCGAAGAACTCTTTAATAGATGCAATAACAGGACGAATATTAATTAGTGCCTGTGGTGTAATTGCATTTGTATCTTGGATCGACATTCTCTCACGAACAACACGTTCCATACGAGAAAGGCCGATACGGAATTGGTTTTGTAATAGTTCTCCAACAGAACGCAGACGACGGTTTCCTAAATGGTCAATATCATCTGTATCTCCTACTTTGTATAGTAGGTTGAAGAAGTAACTGATAGAAGCAAGGATATCACCTGGTGTGATGTGTTTCACATCACGAGTAATGTTTGCATTACCAATTACATTAATTACGCGTTCGCCTTCCGACTCAGGAGCATAAATCTTAATAGATTGCAGCTCAACATCGCCTTCTACCACTCCACCCATTGGTTTCGCTGTTTTGAATCCAATGTTTTTCTCTAAGTAAGGTAAAATGCGATCAAGTGTACGACGATCTAAGATTGTTCCTTCTGCCGCTAAAATTTCACCAGTTTCTGGATCCACTAATGTTTCAGCTAAACGTTGATTAAACAATCTGTTTTTAATGTGTAACTTCTTGTTGATCTTATAGCGACCTACATTTGCTAAATCGTAGCGCTTTGGATCGAAGAAACGAGACACAAGTAAGCTCTTAGCATTTTCTACTGTTGGTGGTTCACCAGGACGTAGACGCTCATAAATTTCAAGCAATGCTTTTTCTGTGCTATCTGTGTTGTCTTTTTCTAATGTGTTGCTTAAGTATTCGTTATCACCTAAAAGCTCGGTGATTTCTTGATCAGAGCCAAACCCTAATGCGCGTAACAAAACAGTTACAGGAAGTTTACGCGTACGGTCAATACGCACATATACAACATCCTTAGCATCTGTCTCATACTCTAACCAAGCTCCGCGGTTTGGAATTACAGTAGCAGTAAAACCACGTTTTCCGTTTTTATCCACTTTGCCACTATAGTATACGCTTGGAGAGCGAACTAACTGGGAAACGATAACACGTTCTGCACCGTTAATTACGAATGTTCCAGTCTCTGTCATGAGTGGGAAATCTCCCATGAACACATCTTGTTCTTTTACTTCACCAGTTTCCTTGTTGATTAGACGCACTTTTACACGAAGTGGTGCTGCATACGTCACATCACGCTCTTTGCATTCGTCTACAGAGTATTTAGGTTCACCTAAGCTGTAGTCGATAAATTCAAGCGATAGATTTCCCGTAAAGTCTTCAATCGGAGAAATGTCTTGGAACATTTCTCGCAAACCCTCATCAAGAAACCACTGATAAGAAGAGGTTTGAATTTCGATAAGATTTGGTAACTCTAATACTTCACTAATACGGGCATAACTTCTTCGTTGGCGGTGGCGTCCGTATTGAACTAGTTGACCTGTCAACTGCTTCACCCCTCAAATCATGAGTATTATAAATGCACAAAAAAATTTGTGCAAAATCACAAATAAATACAACTACTGCTATTAGCGTAGTCTTTTTCTCTTAAAGATAAATACGTTGAGTCTTTCTACCTGCTCAAAAAAGAAAAATGGCTTCTATAAGAAAACCATCATTCTGTTTCATAATCTGCTGATTTTACTATCTTTTCCAAGAGAAACAAAAATATACATCTTTCTCAACGCAGAAAATCATATATTGGCATTGTATAATGTTAACATAGCCAAAAATAACCGTCAACGTTTTTTTGATTTTATGATATAATATCCTTTTTTCTTTTCTACAACCTCAACTTCAGAAAATACTTCCTCTAGTTTTTTCAGCGCAGATGGTGCACCTTGCTTCTTTTGAATAACAATCCAAAGTTCTCCACCTGGAACTAAATACTCCACAGCTTTTTCTAAAATTTCATGTACGACATCTTTACCCGCACGAATTGGAGGGTTAGATAGAATAGCAGCATACTTGCCATCTACATTTTCATAGACGCTACTTTGAAAAATACGTATATTCTCGATTTTGTTATTAGCGGCGTTTTCTTTCGCAAGTCCAAGCGCCCTTTCATTCACATCCACCATGTGAACTTCACGACCTTGAAACTCTTTCGCTAGCGACAAACCAATAGGACCGTATCCGCAACCTACATCTAATATATTACCTTTAATATCTGGCATTTGAAAAGCTTCAATTAAAAGACGGGAACCAAAGTCCACTTCGTTTTTCGAGAACACCCCATGGTCGGATAAGAAAGTAAATTGAGATCCACGAAGTGCAAATTCCCATCGCTTACGATCACTTTTACTAGAAGGGTCGTTAGAAAAATAATGGTCTGCCATATGGCCACCTCTCTTCTTTACAGTTAAAAAAAAAGCTCGCATGAGAGCGAGCTTTTTTTAAAGCATCAAAAGTTAATTACTTAACTTCTACAGCAGCGCCAACTTCTTCAAGTTTAGCTTTGATTTCTTCAGCTTCTTCTTTAGCAGCAGCTTCTTTGATTACTTTTGGAGTGTTGTCAACTAATTCTTTAGCTTCTTTTAAGCCAAGACCAGTGATTTCACGAACAACTTTGATAACTTTGATTTTTTGTGCACCAGCGCTAGTTAGTTCCACATCAAATTCAGTTTTCTCAGCAGCAGCTTCTCCAGCGCCACCAGCAACAGCTACAGGAGCAGCAGCAGTTACGCCGAATTCTTCCTCGATAGCTTTTACTAAGTCGTTAAGTTCTAATACAGTCATAGATTTAACTGCTTCAATGATTTGTTCTTTAGTCATTGTAAATATCCTCCCTTAAATAGGTTTGTATTGTTTTATCGATAATACGTAATTATCTTTTAAAAAATTAAGCGCCTTGCTCTTCCTTTTGTTCTGCAACTGCTTTAGTAGCAAGTGCAAGGTTACGGATTGGAGCTTGAAGAACGCTAAGAAGCATAGAAAGTAAGCCTTCACGTGATGGAAGAGTAGCGATTGCTTTAACCTCATCAAGTGTTACAAGTTTACCTTCGATTACGCCCGCTTTAATTTCTAAAGCTTCATGATTTTTAGCGAAGTCGTTTAATACTTTCGCAGGAGCAACTACATCCTCGTTACTGAACGCGATTGCGTTTGGTCCTGTTAAGAATTCGTTTAACTCAGCCATTTCAGCAGATTCTGCAGCACGACGAGTTAGAGAGTTTTTGTAAACTTTGAACTCAACGCCAGCTTCACGTAATTGCTTACGTAATTCTGTTGCTTCAGAAACTGTTAAACCACGGTAGTCAACAACGATCGTAGATTTACTAGCACGAAGTTTGTCCGCGATTTCAGTTACAACTTGTTGTTTAGTTTCGATTACTTTGCTCATGTTATTACACCTCCTGTAGATTATATAGAAGATGTACCGAAAGTGCACTAAAAACCTCCATGCCCAACTTGTAGACATGGAGGCATATAGTCACAGAAAAAAATTCCGTTTCGTATATTAACACCTAGGTAGGAAATTAAGTCTATTGACACCTACTGTCTACGGTACACTATTTAAATTCACAACATAAATGATTATATTAAATCTTCTTTATGAAGTCAACTTCCAATTTTTACGCTAATGTAGAAACGTCTACACGTACGCCAGGTCCCATTGTAGAAGCAACTGTTACGTTCTTCATGTAAGTACCTTTTGCAGCAGATGGCTTAACTTTTAATAAAGTATCAGCGATTGTTTTGAAGTTTTCTACTAATTTAGCATCTTCGAAAGATACTTTACCGATTGGAACGTGGATGTTACCAGCTTTATCAACGCGGTATTCAACTTTACCAGCTTTGATTTCGTTAACAGCTTTAGTTACATCGAAAGTAACTGTTCCAGTTTTAGGGTTTGGCATTAAACCTTTAGGTCCTAATACGCGACCAAGTTTACCAACTTCACCCATCATGTCAGGAGTTGCTACTACTACATCGAAATCGAACCAACCTTGTTGGATTTTACCGATGTAATCAGTATCGCCTACGAAGTCAGCTCCAGCAGCTTCAGCTTCTTTAGCTTTTTCACCTTTAGCGAACACTAATACACGTTGTACTTTACCAGTACCGTGCGGAAGAACAACTGCACCACGGATTTGTTGGTCAGCTTTCTTAGGGTCAACACCTAAACGGAATGCAGCTTCTACAGTTGCATCAAATTTAGCTGTGTTTGTTTTCTTTACTAATTCTACTGCTTCTGTTGCAGAGTAAGCAGCTGCACGGTCAACAAGCTTTGCAGCTTCTACGTACTTTTTACCTCTTTTAGCCATTTTTATTTCCTCCTCGAATGTGGTTTTAGCGGAATAACCTCCCACGTTTACGCCTGTTTTCAGGTATAACCTGAGGATGAGCGCCATCCATTTATTTAAAAACGATAATCATTTACGATAATAAAGGTTGCGAATTGGAATTCCAGACCCGCAACCTTTTTTTAAAAACAAATCGAATTAGTCTTCGATAACGATGCCCATACTGCGTGCAGTACCTTCAACCATACGCATTGCAGCTTCTACGCTAGCAGCGTTTAGGTCAGGCATTTTAGTTTCAGCGATTTCGCGTACTTTATCACGCTTAACAGTTGCCACTTTATTACGATTTGGTTCACCAGAACCAGACTCAATACCAGCTACTTTCTTAAGAAGAACAGCAGCAGGAGGAGTTTTAGTAATGAAAGTGAATGAACGGTCCTCAAATACCGTAATTTCAACAGGGATGATAAGACCAGCTTGATCTGCTGTACGAGCGTTAAACTCTTTACAGAAGCCCATGATGTTAACACCTGCTTGTCCTAATGCTGGACCAACTGGTGGAGCTGGGTTAGCTTTACCTGCAGGAATTTGAAGCTTTACCATTTTAATTACCTTTTTAGCCACGAGACACACCTCCTTAAGTCCGTGATGTGGTCAATTGGACAGTGATTTGCCCTCCCACGTCATATTTTATCTGTAAGGATAAAATCTTTCAAAAAACGCCTCCGATAATGAAGACGTACTGACTTAAAAGATATTATCACTTTTTACAATTCATTTCAAGTTTCATTTTATAATTTTTCAATTTGATGGAAGTCAAGTTCAACTGGAGTCTCGCGACCAAACATGTCCACAAGTACACTAACCTTTTTCTTCTCCACATCAATTTCTTCAATAGCACCTGTATAATCTGCGAATGGCCCCTCATTTACACGTACTGTCTCATGAAGTTCAAAGTCGAAATCAACCACTTCGTTGTCCATTCCCATATGTTTCATAATGGTAACAACTTCCTCTTCTAATAGAGGCGATGGCTTAGATCCAGAACCAGAAGAACCAACGAACCCAGTTACACCCGGCGTGTTACGTACAACATACCAAGAATCATCAGTCATGATTAATTCTACTAATACATAACCTGGGAACACTTTTCTTTTCATTAATTTTTCTTTTCCGTTTTTCATTTCTACTTCTACTTCTTCCGGGACAACAACACGGAAAATTTTATCTTGCATACCCATTGATTCTACACGCTTCTCTAGGTTTGCTTTTACTTTATTTTCATATCCAGAATAAGTATGGACAACATACCAACTTTTTTCCATTCATTTAGGACGAGCGTCCTTCCCTCCCTGACGTACATTTTTTTGCGCAAATGAAAAAACCCGTTCACCGGGCTTTTACACAGTTCTTATAAATAACATTATATCATGGATAAGTGCTTCTTATTCAAGAATTAACCAAGAATTAACCGAATTAAAGAAGAAATGCCCATATCAACTACTGCGAAGAAAATCGCAAAGAACACAACTGTAGCAACAACAGTCGCTGTTGAGCGGAGTAATTCATCTTTTTTAGGCCAACTTACTTTTTTCATTTCGCGACCTACATCGCCGAAAAAGTTCGTTAAACGCATCTGCGGGACCTCCAGTGTATTATTTCAATTATTTATTTTGTTTCCTTGTGAACTGTATGCTGATTGCATGTTTTACAAAACTTTTTTATTTCAAGTCGCTCTATTGAGCTCGTATCTTTCATAGTAGAGTAGTTTCGATTTTTACACTCTTCACATGAGAGTACAACTTTTTTCCTCATTAGTTACACCAACCTTGTAACATTATGTCCCTAAAAATGTATCATACAATAAAAGACAATGTCAATGACATGCATTTTGTACGCTCTACAAAAGAAAACAGGTGATTTATTTTACACCTGTTGCACTTGTTATTTGTTATGAATTTAAAGTTGTACTTTCTCGCATTTCCATATATCGTTCCAATTTCCTCTTCACCCGCTGTAAAGCGTTATCAATAGATTTCACATGTCTGTTTAACTGTTCTGAAATCTCTTGATAAGAACGCCCATCTAGATATAAAGAAAGTACTTTTCTTTCTAAATCGCTTAATAATTCTGATATTTTTGATTCTATGTCTGTATATTCTTCTTGGCTAATAATCATCTCTTCAGGATCAGTTACCTTCGCTTCAGAAATAACATCCAATAATGTTCGATCAGATTCCTCATCGTAAATCGGCTTATCTAAAGACACATATGAATTTAAGGGAATATGTTTTTGTCTTGTTGCCGTTTTAATAGCGGTAATAATTTGTCGAGTGATACACAGTTCAGCAAATGCTTTGAATGAAGACAGCTTGTCCTCTTTATAATCACGAATTGCTTTAAACAACCCTATCATACCTTCTTGAACAATGTCTTCTCGATCGGCACCCACTAAAAAGTAAGATCTTGATTTCGCGCGAACAAAGTTCTTATACTTGTGAATTAAATATTCTAGAGCGTCAGTATTACCTTTTCGAACTAACTCAACGATTGCCTCATCCTCTAAATCACGAAATGTAACGTCGCCTACACTTACGAAGCCTGCTTCCACCTTGATCCCTCCGACCGCTATTTATTTAGCAATATTATACAGTAAAAAGACAAAGAGCGTCAATGCTTCAACGCTCTCCTCTTCTTAATTTTTCTAATTTTTCTGTAATATCTTTACTAAATATCTTTCGCATGGCGGGTTGCTGTTCTTTCGTGTCTTTTGTACGCCTTCTTACTTGTTGCTCCATTGCCTGTACTTCCAACTCTAATTCACGCGCAGATTTCCGAAGGGCACCTTGCGCAAATATAACCCATTGTTCCGTGTAATCAGAAGTCGCAACATATATTCGTGTATTTATATTTCTAAGCTCTATCGCAAGTTGCTCTATCTTTTCATCTGCAGTTTGATTCTTTCGTGTGAATATTACTTCCACACGAGATTGTTTCATCTTTTTTTCAATACCATGTACTGTATAGGCATCAAAGACTATCATCACTTTTGTGCCTGTATAACCTTGATAATCCGCCATCTTATCAATAAGTGCATCTCTTGATGATTGTAAATCTACATCCCGCAGTTTCTTCAAATCTCCCCAAGCTCCGATAATGTTGTAACCGTCAACGATTAAAATATCGTTCATCTTTTATTTACCAATTTCGTGACGTTTACGATATACCTCATACATTAACAAACTTGCGGCTACGGAAGCATTTAAGGATGTAACTTTACCAACCATCGGTAGAGTGATTAGGAAATCACACTTTTCACCAATAATACGGCTCATACCTTTTCCTTCACTACCAATTACTAACCCAATCGGCATTTTACCATCTAAATTACGATAATCCGTTTTTCCTTTGGCATCTGTACCAGCAATCCAAAGTCCACGTTCTTTTAATTCATCAATTGTACGGGATAAGTTCGTTACGCGTGCAACAGGAATGTATTCAATTGCTCCTGTTGATGCTTTCGCAACTGACGCTGTAAGCCCCACAGCCCTTCTCTTTGGAATAATAATCCCATGAGCTCCTGTCGCATCAGCAGTACGCATAATAGAACCTAAGTTATGCGGATCTTCAATCTCATCTAAAATTAAGAAGAATGGATCTTCATTACGTTTTTCTGCCACTTTGAATAAATCTTCTAACTCCGCATACTGATATGCAGCTACTTGAGCGATTACACCTTGATGATTACCCTCAACTAATTGATCTAACTTTTTCTTTGGTGCATGTTGTAAAATAACCTTATTCTCTTTCGCTAACGCTAGTACAATCTGCACTTGTCCTTTGGCAGCACCTTCTGCGATCCAAATTTTATTAATATCTCTCCCTGATCGTAACGCTTCAATTACAGGGTTACGTCCGATAATATATTCACTACTCATGATGATGTGCCCCCTTCCTTTTCTTCTAAAACTGCAATTGCCTTATATACAATTTCGTCTAATCTTTCACGGTTATTTAATAAATGATGATAACCAATTAGCGCTTCAAAGGCTGTACTATGTCGATATGTTTGTACATCCGTATTTTTCGGAACCGTACCTGAATTTGCATTACGTCCTCTTCTTAATACCGCCTCTTCTTCCTCTGTCAAAAACGACGTCTCTAATAAATGATAAACAACTTTCGCCTGTGCTTTTGCTGAAACAAAGCTCGTCCCTAAGCGATGTAATTGATTAGGGCGAACCTTTCCTTTTTGAAGGAGGTGATAGCGGATATATTGTTCATATACCGCATCACCCATATACGCTAACGCCAAGCTGTTTAATTGCTTTGCATCAATCATCCTTATCCTCTTTTCCATCTTGTACCTTGAGCGGTATCTTCTAAAATAATATTACGTCCTTTTAAATCGTCACGAATTTGATCAGACAATGCGAAATCGCGATTTTTACGAGCCTCAATGCGCTTTTGGATAAGTTCTTCAATTTCTTCATCCAGCAATTCTTCTTGCGTTAATTCTAATCCTAAAATATCAAATAACGTTTCCAATTGTTTTACGTATGCTTCGATCACAACTTTAGATGTATGCTCTTCAAGTAAATATTGATTTGCATGATTGGCTACATTGTATAATTCGGTAATTGCATTCGCAGTGTTAAAGTCATCATTCATTGCCTCTTCAAATGCAGTCTGGAATTTCTCTATTTCAACTAACCATTTCTCATTATGGTCTGTTAAATCCGTACTGCTTTCCATACGATGCTTTAAGTTTCCATAAGCTGTTTTAATTCTTTCCAGCCCATTATTCGTACTTTGTAATAACTCTTCACTAAAGTTAATCGGATGACGATAGTGTACTGATAACATAAAGAATCTAATTAACTGTGGGTCGTATTGCTTAATAATATCGTGAACTAAAATAAAGTTACCAAGCGATTTAGACATCTTCTCATTGTTAATATTAATATATCCATTATGCATCCAGTAACGTGCAAACGTTTTTCCAGTCAATGCTTCCGACTGCGCAATTTCATTTTCATGATGCGGGAACGCCAAGTCTTGACCACCAGCATGAATGTCAATTGTATCCCCTAAGTACTTACGTGCCATTGCTGAGCATTCAATATGCCACCCTGGACGCCCTTGCCCCCAAGGGCTTTCCCAGAAGATTTCTCCTTCTTTCGCAGCTTTCCATAAAGCAAAATCAAGAGGGTCTTGTTTCTTTTCCCCCACCTCAATACGAGCACCGTGACGTAAATCTGCGATTGGTTGATGTGATAATTTACCGTAACCTTCGAATTCCTTCGTTTTAAAGTACACATCTCCCTCTGATTCGTATGCATACCCTTTATTCACAAGTTCTTGAATAAATTCAATAATGATATCCATATTTTCTGTTACACGAGGATGGACTGTTGCGTGTTTGCAACCTAGCGCTGTTACATCTTCAAAGTACGCTTCAACAAAACGATCAGCAATTGTCGGTACATCTTCACCTAATTCATTTGCCGCTTTAATTAATTTATCATCTACGTCCGTAAAGTTCGATACGTATTGCACATCGTACCCTTTATATTCTAGATAGCGACGTACTGTATCGAATACCATAGGAGGTCTTGCATTGCCAATATGAATGTAGTTATAGACTGTAGGTCCGCATACATACATCTTTACCTTATTTTCTTCTAATGGAACAAACTCTTCTTTTTGACGTGTTAACGTATTATAAATGTGAATAGTCATTTTTATCCTTCCTTTCTACCTTTACTTCCAGTTGTTTCTTCAATTTATCAAGTTCTACTTCCATAGCCTTTAATTTATCAAAAATTGGATCCGGAAGGTCAGAGTGATTTAATTCTTGACCAATCTTTACTCCATTTTGAATAACGACTCGGCCAGGTATACCTACAACTGTAGAATGTGCAGGAACTTCTTTTAATACGACAGACCCTGCCCCGATTTTAGAATTCTCTCCCACAGTAATAGAACCAAGGACTTTAGCACCCGTCGCAATTAATACATTATCCTGAATTGTTGGATGCCTCTTGCCTTTTTCTTTTCCTGTACCACCTAATGTAACCCCTTGATAAATTGTTACATTATCACCAATTTCACAAGTTTCTCCAATTACAACTCCCATTCCATGGTCTATGAAAAAGCGTCGACCAATAGTTGCTCCTGGATGAATCTCAATGCCAGTAAAAAAACGACTAACTTGTGAAACAAAACGTGCAAGAAAGAAAAAATCCCTTTTATAAAAAGCATGTGCAATTCGATGAGCCCAAACTGCATGTAATCCAGAGTAAGTTAAAATGACTTCGAAATAACCTCTTGCCGCTGGATCCTGTTCAAAAACGACTTCAATATCTTCCCGAAGCCTCTTAAACATCGATGTTCCCTCCCCTTTATGGGCTGCTTTTTCGAGTGAACTAACTCCCTACTTATCTCCCTAAATCTTTATACACGTAGATAAAATTTATACTCATACCCAGTTTTACGGTATAAAAAAAGACGCCTCTGTCATATTGACAGAGACGCCTTTTAAGCGCGGTTCCACTCTGTTTAGGCTAAAAAAGCCTCAAACTCATCTCTGATAACGGTGTACACCGCTTCTGCTTACTTTAACGCCTTAAGATGTTTCACAAAACATTTTGCTGTTCAGCAGAAGACTCGAAGGGGCATTTCAAAAACCCGCTTATAAACCACTTCCAGCCTAAAGGTGGTTCTCTCTGTAAAAAGCCTGATTTTCTACTTCTCCTTCTCGTCGCTTTTCCTTATTAGGTTTTAAGTATACTTATTATATTTCTAAACCTAGAAAATGTTAACCAATTACTTTTTGAAGACGATTTAAAACTTTTTCTTTTCCAAGAAGTGCAATAGCATTAGGAAGCTCTGGGCCATGTGTTTGACCAGTAGTTGCAACACGGATTGGCATAAATAAGTTTTTACCTTTATGACCTGTTTCCTTTTGAACTGCTTTAATAGCCGCCTTAATTGCTGCTGGTTCCATCGCCTCTAGTGCTTCTACTTGACCAGCAAATGCACGAAGTACTTCTGGTACTTGTTCACCTTTTAATACTTCTTGTCCTTCTTCTTCATGATCAACATGATCTTTGAAGAACATTTCAGAAAGCTCTACAATTTCAGCTCCAAAACTCATTTGTTCATGATATAACGCAATTACATCACGAATCCAAGCTTGCTCTTGTTCACTTAAAGTTTCACCTATACGTCCAGCTTTCACTAGATGCGGTAAGCTTAATTCTACCACCGTATCTAAATCTTGCTTTTTCATATATTGGTTGTTCATCCATTTTAATTTTTGAGAATCAAATAATGCAGGTGATTTTGATAAACGAGCTGCATCGAACATTTTGATAAACTCTTCTTTAGAGAAGATTTCTTCTTCTCCTACCGGCGACCAACCTAGTAGTGCAATAAAGTTAAAGATTGCTTCTGGAAGATATCCAAGCTCTTTATATTGCTCAATAAATTGAATAATAGATTCATCACGCTTACTTAATTTTTTACGGCTTTCATTTACAATTAAAGTCATATGGCCAAATTGCGGGATATCCCAACCGAAAGCTTCATAAATCATCATTTGTTTTGGCGTATTTGAAATATGGTCATCACCACGAAGTACATGTGTAATTTCCATTAAGTGATCATCTACTGCTACCGCAAAGTTATAAGTTGGAATTCCATCTTTTTTCACGATAACGAAATCACCGAAATCATTTGAATGGAATGCTACTTCATCTTTTACGATATCTTTAAATGTGTAATCACGATCAGCTGGTACACGGAAACGAATACTTGGAATACGTCCCTCAGCTTCAAATTCTTTCATTTGTTCTTCAGTTAAATCACGGTGGTTACCTGCATAACGAGGTGTTTCACCACGAGAAATTTGTCCTTCACGCTCTGCTTCTAGCTCTTCTTCTGTCATATAACATTTGTAAGCTAAACCACGCTCTAATAAATCTAGATATAATTTTTTATAAATATCTAAACGCTCTGTTTGACGATATGGTCCAAATTCACCACCAACATCAACACCTTCATCCCAGTCCATACCGAGCCATTTCAAGTATTTTAATTGGCTTTCTTCTCCACCAGCCACGTTACGTTTTACATCAGTATCTTCAATACGAATAATAAACTTGCCATCTAAATGACGAGCAAATAAATAATTAAATAATGCCGTACGCGCATTTCCGATATGTAAGTGTCCTGTTGGACTTGGCGCATAGCGCACTCTCACTTGCTTTTCCATAATTGGTACACCTTCCATTCTTAATGTCTACACATTCTATAATTGTACAACAAAAAAATGTGATTATCCATCTTACGAATTAAAAACCATTATTTTTTCTGTAATAATACCACTGCTTGAGAAGCAATTCCTTCTTCTCTACCTGTAAATCCTAATTTCTCTGTTGTTGTTGCCTTTACATTAATGTTATCTATAGACGTTTCTAACAGTTCACTAATACGTTTACGCATACTTTCAATATGCGGTGCCATTTTTGGCTTTTGAGCAATAATTGTACAATCTAAGTTCCCTAACTCATAACCTTGTTCACGCACAAATTCCCAAACTTTTTGTAACAATACAGCTGAATCTGCATCTTTAAAAGCTGGGTCTGTATCAGGAAAATGCTTTCCAATATCTCCTGCTGCAATGGCACCTAAACATGCATCAGCAATCGTATGTAACAATACATCTGCATCTGAATGACCGATTAATCCTTTCTCGTGTGGAATTGTAATTCCGCCAATAATTAACGGTCTACCTTCCGCAAATTCATGCACATCAAAACCTTGTCCAATTCGAAACATTCTTTACATCCTCCTTGAGCTAAACCACTGAGCTTTATGACTCTATATTATATTGATATCCCTACAAAGAAAAGCCCGGCCATTGCCGAGCTTTCCTTTGTTATACACCATCACGGCTATTTTTTCTGAACATGAAGGAAACTTTCAGCAATTAGCAAATCCTCTGGAGTCGTCACTTTAATATTATAGTAACTCCCCTCTACTACACCTACTTGCTTACCAATACGTTCCACGAGACTTGCATCATCTGTACCAAGAAAACAACTCTGTTTTGCACTTCTATGAGCTTCTAACAAAAGAGAAACAGAGAACCCTTGCGGTGTTTGTACAGCCTTAAGCTGAGATCGTTCTACCGTTTCGACAACAACACCTTGCTCTACTTTCTTAACTGTATCCTTTACTGGCACTGCACAAATGGAAGCTCCATATTTTTCTGCTGCTGTTAATACGTCTTGAATCACTTTATTCGTTACGAATGGGCGCGCTCCGTCATGTACAAGAACGTATTCAACATCACTCGCATGCTGAATCGCGTTATATACACTATCTTGTCTTTCGGCTCCACCCTGAATAAATTGTACCTGTTTTTCAATCGGATACTTCTGCATTAATTCCTCAAAATACGGGCGTTCCTCTTCGTTAATTGCCATAACAATACTTTTGCACTCTTTATCTCTTTCAAAAGCACGTAATGTATGAACGATAATCGGTACTTCGTTTATAAGTAAGAACAACTTATTTTTGCCAGCACCCATCCGCTTTCCTTGGCCGGCTGCCGGAATAATTAATGTATACATATTAATAATCCTCTACCTATAATGCTTTTTCTAATAATTTACGTTTTGCGAAAATCATACGACCAGCCGATGTTTGTAATACGCTAGTAACCAGTACATTAAGTTGCGAACCTACATACTCT
Organism: Bacillus sp. AY2-1; assembly: GCF_008368965.1. Taxonomy (NCBI): domain Bacteria; kingdom Bacillati; phylum Bacillota; class Bacilli; order Caryophanales; family Bacillaceae; genus Bacillus; species Bacillus sp. AY2-1. The sequence continues at coordinate 49,626 of NZ_QPEL01000071.1, forward strand.
CTACCATCTTCTACTACAATCATCGTACCATCATCTAAGTACGCAACACCTTGGTTTTGCTCTTTACCATCTTTCACAACATAAACATTTAATTCTTCGCCAGGGAGTACAACTGGTTTAATTGCATTAGCTAAATCATTAATGTTTAACACCGTTACTCCTTGTAATTCAGAAACTTTATTTAAGTTGAAATCATTCGTTACTACAGTTCCACCGGTGATTTTTGCTAACTTTACAAGTTTGCTATCCACCTCTTGGATATCCTCGAAATCGCCTTCATAAATTTCTACCGGAATCGGCATCTCTTTTTGAATACGATTTAAAATGTCTAGTCCTCTGCGACCACGATTACGCTTTAAAGCATCGGAAGAATCGGCAATATGCTGAAGCTCTTCTAATACGAATTGTGGAATCACAATTGTTCCTTCCAAAAACTTCGTTTGGCAAATATCAGCAATACGTCCATCGATAATTACACTCGTATCGAGAATTTTCCAATGAGTCGTAGATTTTTCTGCTTCTACCTCTTCGTTCTCGCTATTATTTTTCTTCTTACCTCCGCGTTGGGGTAATGTAAATAATCCTAGCAATTCATTCCTCTTTTTAAATCCTACTTGGAATCCTAAATATCCAAGTAAAAGAGTGAAGAACACTTGCAACACCGTACTAATAACCGGAATTGTAAATTCACGAATCGGTATTAAAATTAAATATGCAACAATAAGACCAGAGATCAATCCTAATGTACCAAATAAAACATCTGCTACAGGCGCCTTTACAAGAGCCTCTTCAATATGCTTAATAAGTTGAACAATATAATCTACAAGCCAAAATGTTGTTAAAAATAAAATAATTGCACCAATAATCGCACGAACATAAGATCCTTCCAATAAAGGAACAGCACCGATGTCTAATACATTAATAACTTTTGGGATTAAGTAAATCCCTAACGCTCCCCCGATTACTAGAAAGAAGAGCTGTACGATCCGTTTTAACATCCAACCACCTCCTACTCATTATTAACCATTGTTTCGCTAATCAAAACGCCGAATGCAAAAGCGGACGTGTTTTTTTTTATAAATAGTTTTATTTACCAATATATCATATCATATACCAAAAATGTTCTAGTGTCGTTATATTATGGAATCAATGTAATATTCTTAATTGTGTCTACTCATATAGAGATGCTCTTGAATTCTTTTTAGGCCTTCTCGTATTTTCTTCGCCCTTACTTCCCCAATTCCTTCCACATCATCCAATTCATGAATAGTCGCGCGACAAACTCCTTGCAACGTTTTGAATCGATTAATTAAATTTTCAATGATAAGTGGCGGAACACGAGAGATTTTGCTTGTAATTCGATATCCCCTTGGCGTCACACTTTCTTCTAAACTGGTTTGCCCTGGATAGCCAAGTAATTTAACTAAATCACTATCCTCTAAAAGTTGTGTATTTGCAAGGTCCTGTAACTTTTTCAAAATTTGATGATGGTCTTGTGTTTTCTCCTGATGGTAATCTTTAATTAACAATGCTGCCTCTGCTTCTAAATCAGCTAGTAATTCTGTAAGCTGTAAACGAATTAACCTACCTTCTGTTCCTAGCTCATGAATATAGCTCAATATTTCATTTTTAATACGCAGTACCATTTCAACACTATGTAAAACGTGAACTACCTCAGACATTGTAACGACCTCTTCAAATTCTAGAATGCCCAAATTCGTAATACCATCATTCCATACAGCCTTATATTTTTCTAACGTTTGAATAGCTTGGTTTGCCTTTGTTAAAATAACCCCTATATCTTTTAGTGTATAACGTAAGTTCCCTTGATATAGCGTAATTACGTTACGTCTTTGTGAAATGGCCACAACAAGGCTGCCCGTCTGCTTCGCTACACGTTCTGCTGTTCGGTGACGCATACCGGTTTCAATAGAATCAATAGATGCCTCTGGAACTAACTGTGCATTCGCTATTAAAATTTTACTTCCCGTTTCATTTAAAATAAGTGCCCCGTCCATTTTTGCTAATTCATATAAACTAGCAGGAGAGAATGCACAATTAATGTGAAAACCACCATCCACAATACTTTTAATCTGCTCATTATATCCAAGAACAATTAGCCCCCCTGTTTGTGCGCGAAGTACATTATCTATCCCTTCACGCAGTGGTGTTCCTGGGGCCACGAGCTGTAAAATATTAATCATACTTTTGACACGTTGCTTATTTTCTTCCATAGCCTAGCCTCCTAATGTCAAACGAAGCGCTTCTCCTAAATTAGAAACACCTACAACCTCAATCCCATCCGGAATTGTCCATCCTCCTAAGTTTTTTCTAGGAATAATAACACGTTGAAATCCTAATTTAGCCGCTTCTTGTACACGTTGTTCGATTCTTGATACTCTTCTTATTTCTCCAGTTAATCCTACTTCTCCTATTACTGCATCAGTTGGTGCCGTAGATTTATCCCTAAAACTTGAGGCTATACTTAAAGCCACTGCTAAATCAATTGCCGGTTCGTCTAATTTCAAACCACCAGCTACTTTTAAATATGCATCTTGATTTTGCAATAGTAAACCTGTTCTTTTTTCTAATACTGCCATAATAAGCGAAACACGGTTATGATCAATTCCCGTCGCCATTCTTCGAGGATTTCCAAAACTAGTAGGGGAGATTAATGCTTGTATTTCTACTAAAACCGGTCTTGTTCCTTCCATTGAAGCAACTACTGTTGATCCTGCAACACCAACCGGCCTTTCCTCAAGGAAGATTTCAGAAGGATTTAAAACTTCCGCAAGACCAAGCTCTTTCATTTCAAAGATACCCATTTCATTCGTGGAACCAAAACGGTTCTTCACAGCCCGTAAAATACGATACGTATGGTGTCGATCTCCTTCAAAGTAAAGAACTGCATCGACCATATGTTCTAACATACGAGGTCCTGCAATTGCTCCTTCTTTTGTCACATGCCCGACAATGAAAATAGGGATTCCTTTTGTTTTTGCAAGTTTCATTAATTCCGCTGTACATTCACGTACTTGTGCCACACTTCCTGGTGCTGACGTCACTTCAGGTAAATGTATCGTTTGAATAGAATCAATAACAACAAAAGCTGGATTCATCTCTTCAATATGTGCTGCAATACGCTGCAGGTCTGTCTCTGCTACAACAAATAGATTGCTACCCTTTACATGCAAACGATCTGCACGAAGTTTAATCTGCTTTGCCGACTCCTCACCCGATATGTATAATACATCATATGAAGAATCTGCTAATTGTGATGAAATCTGTAATAGTAATGTTGATTTTCCAATCCCAGGGTCTCCACCAATAAGCACTAAGGACCCATCTACAATTCCACCACCAAGCACACGATTAAACTCTTGAAATTCCGTTTCAATACGTGCCTCAGACTTTGTTTCTACTTCGGTAAGACGTCTTGGTTTTGTTACTTCCGTTTGAATTGCATTCGCGTAATTAAGGCGCCTAGATGATACAACTGGCTCCATTTCTTCAACAAGTGTATTCCATTGACCACATCCAGGACATTTACCCATATATTTTGGTGACTGATAACCACATTCTTGACATATAAATTTCGTTTTCTTTTTAGCCATACCTTTTTATAGTTCACTTCACTTTCGTCTATAAACGTTTATCCTTCTCGTACAAGAAAGAGGGCTATCGCGTAGCCCTCTTTGTTTGTCTATACTTATTTTACCTTTTCCGCACTATGAATGACAAATGATTCTCCTTCTACATCAAAGATAACTTTTTGTCCTTTCTCAATAGCACCTTTTAAAAGTTCTTCTGATAGTCTATCTTCTACATGTTTCTGAATTGCTCTGCGAAGTGGACGAGCGCCATACTCACGATCAAATCCTTTATCTGCAATAGCTGAAATTGCCCCTTCCGTTAAGTGCAATTCGATTTCTTGTTCTTTTAAGCGATTTACTAACTGATTTACCATAAGAGTTACAATCTCTTGAATATGTTTTTTCTCAAGCATATGGAATACGATAATTTCATCAATACGGTTTAAGAATTCTGGACGAAATGCCTTTTTCAACTCATCCATTACTTTACCTTTCATATCCGAATAATCACGGCTTTCATCTTGGACATTAAATCCAAGATGTTTGTTACGTTTTAACGCCTCGGCACCAACGTTAGACGTCATAATAACAATTGTATTACGGAAATCAACTGTACGTCCTTTAGAATCTGTTAAACGACCATCTTCTAATACTTGTAGTAGAATATTAAATACATCCGGATGAGCTTTCTCTACCTCATCTAATAATACAACTGAATATGGCTTGCGACGAACTTTCTCTGTTAATTGTCCACCTTCTTCATATCCAACATATCCTGGAGGAGAACCAACTAAACGGGAAGTAGAATGCTTCTCCATATACTCTGACATATCGATGCGAATCATTGCATCTTCATCACCGAACATAGATTCTGCTAGTGCTCTTGCAAGTTCTGTTTTACCTACACCTGTTGGTCCTAAGAAAATAAATGAACCAATCGGGCGCTTCGGATCTTTTAATCCTGCTCTTGCACGACGAACAGCTTTTGCTACTGCTACTACTGCTTCATCTTGACCAATCAAACGATCATGAAGAATGGATTCTAAATTTAATAATTTATCAGTCTCTGTTTGTGCAAGTTTAGAAACTGGGATACGCGTCCATGTAGAAACGACATTTGCAATATCTTCTACCGTAACCTCTGAATTTTCTTTTCCTTGTTGCTCTTTCCATTGACCTTTTGTATCTTCTAACTTCTCACGTAAGCGTTGCTCCATATCACGTAAGGATGCAGCCTTTTCAAATTCTTGACTTTGTACAGCTGCATCTTTTTCTTTTCGAATCTCCTCAAGCTTCACTTCAAGCTCTTTTAAGTTTGGTGGTGTTGTATAAGAACGTAAGCGAACTTTTGAAGCAGCTTCATCAATTAAATCAATTGCTTTATCCGGTAAAAAGCGATCTGTAATATAACGATCTGAAAGTTTTACAGCTGCATCAATAGCGTCATCTGTAATAGATACACGGTGATGCGCCTCATAACGATCACGTAAACCTTTCAAGATTTGAATCGATTCTTCTAAACTTGGCTCATCAACATGAATTGGTTGAAAACGTCTTTCTAAAGCCGCGTCTTTTTCAATATATTTACGATACTCATCTAAAGTTGTTGCCCCAATACATTGTAGCTCTCCTCGTGCTAAAGATGGTTTTAAAATATTCGATGCATCGATTGCACCTTCTGCTCCACCTGCACCAATTAATGTATGAAGCTCATCAATAAATAGAATAATATTGCCTGCTTGGCGAATTTCATCCATCACTTTCTTTAAACGATCTTCAAATTCACCGCGATATTTTGTTCCAGCTACCACTGTACCCATATCTAGTGTCATAACACGCTTATCTCTTAAAGTTTCAGGAACTTCATTATTTACAATTTGCTGTGCTAATCCTTCTGCAATTGCCGTTTTACCTACACCAGGCTCACCAATTAATACTGGGTTATTTTTCGTTCTACGGCTTAATACCTCAATTACACGTTGAATTTCTTTACCGCGTCCAATAACAGGGTCTAAGCGATTTTCACGTGCAACAACTGTTAAGTCCCTTGCTAAACTGTCCAGTGTCGGTGTATTTGCATTTGTTGCTGAACCACCTTGATGACCTGAACTAGCTTCATTACTTCCAAGAAGTTGTAACACTTGTTGTCTTGCTTTATTTAGACTTACACCTAAATTATTTAAAACACGTGCGGCTACACCTTCACCTTCACGGATTAAACCGAGTAAAATGTGTTCTGTTCCAACGTAAGAATGGCCTAGCTTACGCGCTTCATCCATAGATAATTCAATAACCTTTTTAGCACGAGGTGTATAATGTACAGTTTGAGAAGCTTCTGTTCCTCGCCCAATTAACGCTTCTACTTCTTTTTGAACTTTCTCTGGACTTAATCCAAGAGCAATTAATGCTTTTGCTGCAATTCCTTCACCTTCGCGTACAAGCCCAAGTAAAATATGTTCTGTTCCAATATTATTATGCCCAATACGAATTGCTTCCTCTTGAGATAAAGCTAACACTTTCTGTGCTCTTTCTGTAAATCTTCCAAACATCATAGAAATCGCCTCCTACTTGCGCTTAGTTTTTTTCAATACGTAATCGCTCACGGATTAAGGTTGCTCTTCGATAATCTCTTTCTTCTGGCCCTAAAGGTCCACCTGCGTATTGTTGTAAAATACCTGGTTGCGTAAGAACCATTAGCTCAGTCAAAATATTTCTCGATATACCTTTTATATATCCTAGATCAATACCAAGTCGTACATCTGATAAGCAATTGGCTGCTTCTGCAGATTGAATTAAACGACTGTTTGCTAGTATGCCGTAAGAACGATAAACCTTATCTTCAAGTTCAATACTTGAATTTTGTACAATTAATTCTCTAGCCATTTTTTCTTGCTGTATAATTTGTTGAATGACACTCTTTAAATCTGCAATAATATCTTCTTCAGACTTTCCTAGCGTCATTTGATTTGAAACTTGAAATATATTACCTAACGCTTCGCTACCTTCACCGTATATTCCTCTTACTACTAACCCTAATTTTTGAATTACTTGTATAATACGGCTAATTCTTTTTGTTAAAACCAGTCCCGGTAAATGTATCATCACAGAAGCTCTTAACCCTGTGCCAACATTAGTAGGACAACTCGTAATATATCCAAGTGATTCATCAAAAGCGTATTCAACTTCTTTCTCAATCCAATTATCTATTTGATTGGCACTTTGAAGTGCCTCTGATAACTGTAATCCTGAAAATAGGCACTGAATCCGAATATGGTCTTCTTCATTAAGCATAACACTAATATGTTCACTTTCTGATAGTAGACATGCTCCATATTCTGTCCCTGCAAGATTTGGACTAATTAAATGCTTTTCGACTAAAACTCTCCTTTGAAGAGGGGTTAATTCATTCATCTTTAATAGTCCAAACTCCCCAAAAGACCCTACTGCTTTATTTATGAATTTCTTTTTGAATAATTCATGAATCTGTTTAGCTTCTTCTTCGTTTTGCATAGTGGAAAATTGATATTGTTTAAAGTTACGAGCCAAACGAATTCGACTACTTAAAACAATATCAGAATCAGGGCCATCCCCCTTCATCCATGGACTAATTGCTTCGTTCATAATTTTGTCCAGTGACATAGAACTATTCCCCCTCTCTATGCTCACTAAGCTGTATTTCAAGACCTCGGATCTTATCTCTTACTTCTGCAGCTTTCTCAAATTCCTCTTTCTGTACGTATTGTTTCAGAATAAGTTTTAGTTCATCTAATTCTTTCTTTAAGTGGATATTTCCTTCTATACGTTCCGGAATTTTCCCACAATGTTCTGTATGCCCACCGTGAAGGCGTTTTAATAATGGCTTTAAATGCTCCTTAAATGTATCGTAACAAGAATAACAGCCAAAACGTCCGACTTTTGTAAATTGTTCATATGTCATCTTACAATCTGGACATCTTACTATATCTGCATTTGAAAATCCATTTTTTCCTTCTTCAAACATTGTTGATTCACCGTGTAATAAACCAGCAAATAAATCATGAAATGAAAAGTTAGACTGCGATGATGGAAAGAAAGACGTATAGCCACTTTGCTCTGCACATTGCTCACAAAGATGAACTTCCGCCTTCTTCTCGTTAATTACTTTTGTATAATGTAAAGTTGCTGGTCTTATATTACAGTTTTGACAAGTCATCACTATCCCCACCTTTACAACAGGAACGCTCTATCTCATGGTACTTTTCATACATTACTAGATTGTTCGCTTTCCTGAATCCGTTTAAATAAAAGTGCATGTTCTTTTTCAAAACTTCTACAATATTTAACTGCTTTATCTTAGTTATCAATCTTTTACAAAAGTTATATTTATTTATATTTCAGTGTTCTTAACATTGCGCATAATATTCGAGCCCTAAGTTCATCTCGAGAAGGAACATCCATTGATAATACAGAACGATCTATTACGCTTAACATCAGTTTCGCTTCACGATTTGTTATAATTCCCTCTTCTATTAAACGTATAATCATACTTTCTGCATTCCCTTGCGCAACGCTATGATCAATCATATGAAGCATTTGATCAATAATATCTATATCGTCATGCAGTTTGACTTTTATAATGCGAATGTAACCTCCTCCACCACGTTTACTTTCTACTACAAATCCTCTTTCTAACGTAAAACGGGTATTGATTACATAATTGATTTGAGATGGTACGCACTCGAATCGATCCGCAATCTCATTTCTCTTGATTTCAATCACATTATTATTACTTAAGTCAATAACTTGCTTTAGATATTGCTCAATGATATCAGATATATTTCTCATTTATCCGCCACCTTTATTGACTTTGACTATCTTTGACTTTAATTATATACGTATTAATAAAATTTGCAACTCTTTTGCTTATTCACTATCCTAGCCACATTCCTCTGTATTTAAACAAAATATGAATACTTTATAACACATTTTTTATTACTATGGATTATAAAATAAAACACAAAAAACACAAGTCAAATGACTCGTGTTTTAGTTGCTTGGCGACGTCCTACTCTCACAGGGACAAGGTCCCAACTACCATCGGCGCTAGAGAGCTTAACTTCCGTGTTCGGTATGGGAACGGGTGTGACCTCTCTGCCATCATCACCAAACTATGAAGGCATATTCCTTCAAAACTAGA